>DASVQP010000029.1 GCA_036389135.1 Longimicrobium sp. | reverse complement strand
TGGAGGACCGTTGTCCGGACGGCTCGGTGTCTCCCGTCGCCGGTCGCCACCCGCCCGTAGCTACGGAGGTGTACCGTCAACTCCTCCGGCGGGACTTTCACCCGCAAGAACACGCCGCCTTTGCACGGCGCACCACAGAGGCACAGAGGGGTACAGCGAGAAGGAACAGAAAGGTTTTCTCTGTGGCCTTGCGGTTCCCTCCGTGGTCTCTGTGTGATGCTTTTCGCGAGGAAGGGAATATGGCGTACCTGGCGCTGGACCACGTGCAGATCGCGATGCCGGCGGGGGAGGAGGACGCGGCGCGCGCCTTCTACAGCGGCGTGCTGCGGCTGGAGGAGGTGCCCAAGCCCGACCCGATGATGGCGAACGGCGGCGCGTGGTTCCGCTCCGGCGGAGTGGAGCTGCACCTGGGGGTGGAGGCCGACTTTGAGCCGGCGCGGAGGGCGCATCCCGCGTTGCGCGTGGACGACGTGGACGCGGTGGCGGCGCGGTGCGATGCGGCGGGGCACTCGGCGCAGTGGGACGAGCGGTATCCCGGGATGCGGCGCTTCTACGTGCACGACCCGTTCGGCAACCGCATCGAGGTCATGCAGCTCGTCGATCCACGCGGCGTGCACGCGCCTGCATCCGCCGAACGCAACTTTCAGCTCGACACCGAGCGCGCCTTCGATGCACCGCCCGGTGCGCTCTACGGCGCGTTCACGGATCGCTTCGACGCGTGGTTCGCCGCGCCGGGTACGGCGAGGATGCGGGCGGAGGAGGGCGAGCCCTTTGTCTTCGAGGTGCATGCCGGCGGCAAGGCGTACCCCCACTACGGCCGCTTCCTGCGTCTGGAGCATGACCGGCTCGTGGAGCTGACGTGGGTCACCGGCACGGGGGGCACGCGCGGCGTCGAAACGGTGCTGACGATCGATCTCACGCCGGAGGGCGCCGGGACCCGCCTGCGCCTCACCCACGCCGGCTTTCCCGACGAGCCCTCGCGCGACGCGCACGCGCAGGCCTGGCCGATGGTGCTGGACCAGCTCGCCGCGCGGCTGGCGAATCCGGTATGACGTATCACAGGGGATGTCACGAGACGATGATGCCGCCAGCCGTGAAAATCCTCATCCTCCTCATCGCGGCCGCGATCGCCACCGCTTGCGAAGGAAGCCAGCCGCGGAGCGAAACGCCGAAGCCACGCGCCGCGCAGGTGCGGAGCGTGGAGTACGTCGACTCCATTCCGTACCAGGGCGAGCTGTACGGCGGATTCCTGCGCCGTGTGGTCGTGCGCACCGACCGCGGCCCCGATACGCTGCCAGACGTTCGCGTGGAAGCAGCCAGCGGCGTGACAGCCGTGGCGGGCGACAGCGTAGTCTACGGCATATCCTCGCACGCAGACGATCCGCCGCGACTCTTTGCGTACGATGCGCGGACGCGCGGCACGCGCATCCTGGCGCCGCCCGCGAACTGGATTGCGCACGAGGGCGTGAGCTTTGCTCCCGGCGCGGGACACGTCGCATACCTGGGACGGGATAGCACCGACGGGTCCACGTACGCGGCGGTCGCGAAGCTCCCCAGCGGCGATCTGGTGCTACGTGGAGCCGGTGTGGCCGCGCGCGCCACCGATGCGGGTGTGGCGACGATGCGCTGGCTGGACGCGGATCGCTTCCAGATCACCATCGACCTCGACGCTGACCTGGGACGCGCGTACCGCGTGCAGGGCTCTCTCGCCGCACGCGGGATCTCCGGCGACACCATCCCGCGCCCGCCCGGAGAGCACACCGGAACCACCGCACCATGACCGACCCGCAGCCGCAGGCCAAGAACCCGCTCCACGGCGTGACGCTGGAGCGCATGCTGAACGAGCTGGTGGACCACTTCGGATGGGCGGCGATGGGGGAGCGCATCCGCATCCGCTGCTTCACCGACGACCCCAGCGTCGCGTCCAGCCTCAAGTTCCTGCGCAAGACGCCGTGGGCGCGCGAAAAGGTGGAATCGATGTACCTCTTCATGCTGCGCGACAAGGCGCGGCGGGCACGCGGCTGACCCGGTGCGTCGCGATCGGCTGGGTTGGTTCGTTGTGGATCGAACGAACCGCCCATCCACGCCACTGGATTCTGATGACTTTTCGACGCATACACTTCGCCCTGCTCGCCCTCGTCGCCGCCTGCTCCAGCGCCTCCATGGCGACGGAGTGGAGGCGGGTGCCGGGCGTGATCAGCATCTACGACGACCGCGAGACCGCGCAGGCGCTCACCATCCCCGACACGGTGACGGTGGGCGCCAGCTTCACCGCGCGGGTCACCACCTTCGGCAGCGGCTCGTGCACCCGGGCGGATGGCGCCACCGTGCAGATCGCGGGCTCGGTCGCGGAGATCGCCCCGTTCGACCTCGACGCGGTCGGCGGCGGCGGCGTGTGTACCGACGACCTGCGCGCCTTTCCCCGCGACGTTCAGCTTCGGCTCATGGTTCCCGGCGAGGCGCTGGTGCGTGTGCGCGGCACGAACATCTTTGGCGCGCCTGCCACGATAGAGCGCCGCATAATCGTGCGCTGAAGACGACAGCGGGCCCTACACAGAGACACAGAGCCACAGAGAGAACAGCAAAAAGGTTTTCTCCGTGGCTTTCTGTTCCCTCTGTGTTCTCTGTGTGAGGCTTTTCTTTTACCGCGTCCCTGCCGTCCGCGGCATGGCCTGGCCGCGCTTGCCGGCCCAGCGCTCGTACCAGCTCATCATGTAGAGCTGCGTGCGCATCCAGTTGGACGGCCGCGAGCTGGTGCCGTGGAACTCGCCTTCGAACCGCAGCAGCGCCGTGGGCACGCCGCGGGTCTTGAGCGCCGCGTAGTACTCCTCGCTCTGCGACATCGGGGTACGCAGATCCAGCTCGCCCGTCATCAGCAGCACCGGCGTCTTCACGTTGCCCACGTACATCAGCGGCGACTGCTTCAGCCACGGCTGCGGGTCTTCCCAGAACGGCTTGTCGAAGAAGTTGGCCGTGAAGAGCGGCACGTCGGTCGCGCCCGCGAAGCTCATCCAGTTGATGACCGGGCAGCGCACGGCGGCCGCGGCGAAGCGGTCCGTGTGCCCCACCGCCCAGCTGGAAAGCACCCCACCGCCGCTGCACCCGCCCACGAACATCCGCTCCGGGTCCACGTAGCCGCGGGCCAGCACCGTGTCCACGCCGACCATCAAGTCCTCGTAGTCCACGCTGGGATACGCGCGCTCGATGGCGTTGCCGAAGGCGCTGCCGTAGCCCGTGCTACCCCGCGGATTCGTGTAGAGCACCACGTAGCCGTTCGCCGCGAAGTTCTGGTACATGGGGCTGAAGCCGACGTCGTACATGGCGTGCGGCCCGCCGTGGATCTCCATGATCAGCGGATACTTCCTCGTTGGGGTGAAGTCGGGCGGCTTCACGATCCACCCCTGCACGCGCGCGCCGCCGGTGGAGGTGTACCATACCTCCTCCACGGCGCCGAGGCGCATCCCGGCCAGCAGGTCCTCGTTGACGCGCGTGAGCTGCACCGGCTCGCCTCCGCGGCGAAGGTCCACGCGCACCACGTCCGGCGGGGACTGTGGAGCGCTGCGCACAGCCGCGCCGATCCCGGCCCGCGAGATGGAGCTGAGCCCCAGCATGTGCGTGCCGCGCGTGAGCTGGCGCGCCGCCCCTCTGCGCGCGGAGGCGAAGTGGACGTTGCGCGTGCCGCGGTCGGCGGCGGTGAAGTAAACGCCGCTCCCGTCCGGAGCAGAGGTGATCCCGTTGGGATCGCGGTCCAGCCCCTCGGCCAGGCGGCGCATCCCGCTGCCGTCCGCGTTCATCAGGTACAGGTCCTGGGCGCGGTAGCTCTGGCGGTTGAAGGCGTGGCCGGCGAAGGCGATCGTGCGCCCGTCCGGCGACACCACCGGCTGCGTCCAGGTGCCGCGGTCGGGGGTCAGGCGGCGGATGGAGCCGCTGGCCACGTCCACGGCGTACAGGTTCGCGTCGCGGTAGCTCAGGTCCGCGTCCGGCTCGTTGAGCCCCTCCACGATGACGGTGCGCCCGTCCGGCATCCACGACCAGCTCACCTCGCCGGGGATCTGGTCGAAGCGGAAGCCCACGCTCCAGTCTCCGGAGGTGACGGCGCGCGGCGTGCCCCCCTCGGCGGGAACGACGAAGAGGTGAACGAAGCCCGGCTCGGTGAGGCCGCGCCTGTCCGCGCGATAGTGAAGGCGCTCCACCACCCGAGGGGCGCGCGTCCAGGTGGCGCCGCTGGGGGCGGAAGGCATGCCGATCTTCCAGTCCGCCGGCTTGGCCACGAACTGGGTGAAGCCCAGCGTGCGCCCGTCCGGCGACCAGCGCACGTTCCCCGGCGCCTCGGTGCCGCGCGTCACCTGCGTGCCGGCGCCCTCCACGTCCAGGTAGCGCACCCAGAGCTGCGGCCCCTTCGGCTCCCCGTCCGCCACGTAG
Organism: Longimicrobium sp.; assembly: GCA_036389135.1. Taxonomy (NCBI): domain Bacteria; kingdom Pseudomonadati; phylum Gemmatimonadota; class Longimicrobiia; order Longimicrobiales; family Longimicrobiaceae; genus Longimicrobium; species Longimicrobium sp. Next base: position 198,201 of record DASVQP010000029.1, on the reverse strand, counting down.
GCGATGCGGGTGCCGTCCGGCGACCAGACGGGGCTGGATCCCTTGACCAGGAAGCGGTTGCGCGACCCGTCCGCCTCCACGATCCAGAGGGCGGACTCCCAGCGGTCGGCCATGCGGTCCACCCAGCGGCGGGTGTACACCACGCGCCTGCCATCCGGCGAGATCTGCGGATCGCCGACGGTCTCGTAGTCCAGGTACTTCTCGACGGAGAAGGTGCCCGGCGCGGTGCGTGGGGCCTGCGCGGCGGCGGGGGCGGCCAGCGCGGCGGTCCAGAGCAACAGCGCCGCGGCCAAACGGGGGCGAAGCATGCGACCTCCTGGGTGGTTTGCGATGGGGGATCGCTGCACCCTACGGCCCCGGGCGTGCGGCTGCAAGGCCGTGCGGGTTGCACGAGCGGCGCGGCACGCCGAAATTCGTCCGCGGACTTCCGCGCGCTCCCCGTCGCCCCGACCCCGCGCATGAGCTTTTTCGGCTGGCTCCCCTGGTACTTAGCCCTCGCCATGCTGGCGGCGCAGGTGTTCTTCGCCGTGCACGCCGTCCGGCAGGGGAAGATGTGGTGGCTGTTCATCCTCTTCTTCTTTCCGGGGGTGGGCGTGCTGGTGTACTTCTTCGCGGAGTACCTTCCCGACATGCGCACGGGCGGCCTGCGCTCGGCGGGCAAGCGGCTGGCGCGGCGCCTGAACCCCGCGGCCGAGGTCAAGCGCCTGGAAGACGAGGTGGCGCTCAGCAACACCGTCAACAACCGCCTCGCCCTGGCCGACGCCTACCTGCAAGCCGGCCGCGGCGACGATGCGGTAGCCCTGGTGCGCACCTGCCTGAACGGGATCCACGAAGACGACCCGCGCGTCTTGGGAGCGCTGGCGCGCGCCTGCCACGCGGCCGGGCAGATGGACGAAGCGCGCGACGCCATGGAGCGCCTCAAGCGGCAGGGCACCATGCTCACCGCCTCCATTCAGCTCCTCGACGCCCGCATCGCCGAAGACGCCGGCGACGTGGAGGGCGCCCTGCGCGCGTACGCCGTCCTCTCCCGCGGCGCCGCCGGCGAGGAGGCCCGCTGCCGCTACGCCCTCCTGCTGAAGCGCGTCGGCCGCGAAGACGAAGCGTACGCCGTCTTCGAAGAGATGTTGCGCCACGCCCGCGTCTCCAGCGGCCACTACCGCCGCGAGGAGAAGAAGTGGCTGGACGTCGCCCGCCGCGAGCTCAAGGAGCGCACGCGGTAGCGCAGCTGACCTGCTAGCTGGAGCGGGTCGGGTCTAAAGTAGGCTTGCACAATCCGGTGAGCGAACAGGAACGGACCGGAAACTTGGAGCGTCGGCACCAAGGGTCTTAACCCGCCTGTAAAATCGAAACGCTTGCGTTCGGGCGACACCGGGATTACCCATACGAAATGGCTGCCCAGAAGCGCACTACGAAACGTTGGCTCGAAAGCAGCGCAAGAACAGGGTCATACCCACTGGTGAGATCGGTCCGGGGGAGGCAGCGCGCAACGCAAGCGAATGGTCTCGCCACTCAGGGACGTTTCTTGCCTTTGAGCGGACGTACAAAGAGTCATATCCATTGCCGTTTCCAGTCTATATACGCGCACAACAGCAGCAGATCTATGGCCTCCCCATGGACAAAACCGCAGGTGATCTCTGCGTGAATTAGAGCTGTCTCCAGGGTAACGTTACGAAGCGGCCTTGAGGAACGTTCGTGGAGAAGCCCGCTCTCCCAAACACCCGGCAAACCCTACCACCGAGGAGGTGAGATCGTACGTCGAAGGCCGTCGAGACAGAAACTCCACCATCTTAATTACTGTCGGAGCCAAATGCCTAGCTACCAGGACCACCGCCACATCGTGACACTCGCCGCGTGTACTTTCTTCGCGGCGGCCTGCGCAGGTGATCGCATCCCCACTCAGGCTGTGACTGAAAATCAGATTGCGCGGAAGACCGTTTTCGCCTCCCAGTGTGCCATCGTCGTCCGCGAGCGCGATGGACGGGAGCGCGTGGCGCTCCTTGCCCCAGAGGCAGTGCCGTTCAAGCTTCCGCAGGATGCACGGCGTGATACCGAGGGGCGCGAACTGCTGGCCGTCGTTTCGGCACGTTTCCTAGCGAGCGGAGACGGCGCGCCGGTCGAGATCGGTCTCGCCTGTATTGCCCCTAACACGTTGACCAACGAAGCTTTCGCTGGCCTCATTGATCGTCATAACACACTGCCGCTGCTCAGGCGCAAGGTGACTGCCGCTGGATATGATCATGCAACCGCCCTTCCAGTACCGATCGTCGCGGCGAACGCACTCATGAAGCCGCTCACTGATCCGCTGCGGCACAAGCGGCGCACGTCCATGCGTTCTCTCGGCAACCCCGTTGTGGCGCCGAATTCCCCAGTAAGAGCCACGAGTTCCGGGCCGGACCCCTATCACCTGCCGGGCATTATCGCCATTGGGTACTCGAATTCGTACCTCGTGAACATGTCCAACATTTACTGGTTTTATCACCGTTATAGCAGTTGGGGCTCGGGCACCGTGATGTTCACTTTGCAGGAGTACTACGATGCCTGCCCGAACGCTTCCGCCAAGTACCTGGCGGACCTGGATGAGGCGAAGAAGATGGAGGATGACTCCGCCGCATGGCACCAGGCTGCCGCAATGTTGATAGGTACAAACGTCGGGACTTCTCCAGATATGTGTGTTCCCCGCAATGACGGGAAAACGAAGTGCATCGACCTGTTCATCTCGTCGGCGCGCACGTTCGTGCTGGGGCAGGGAGATGGGCGAGACTTCGACTCGAATGCGCCGTACAAGGCTTCCCGCGTGCAGATGTACCTGAACCTCGACGACCGCACCGGTGTCGCGTACATGAACAGCAGCTCTATCGGTTGGGGTCCGGCTACCGTGACGGCGGACCCCGCTCCGCACGATCCGAAGTCCTTTGCGATCCATCAAGGGGAGAACGGCACGGTCATCGTCGAGTTCCACTTCTACAACGGGTTCTGCCAATACGCCGACAGGGATTACTGCCCCACGATCGACGGGTTCGTTGTTTTCCAGAGAGGCGCTGACGGCCGCTGGCATCACACGGACGTCTTGCGCGACGAGTATCCTTCGATTCAGATCAACCAGCAACAGGTGGATGGCACTTTCCAAGAGGAATTCAGGGACAAGGAAGGACATTGGACTCAACTGCGTACCCGGGCCAACACCCTGAAGCAATGGCGCGAGCTGCTCAATCTGCCTCCAGGGTGCCAGGTCCAGTAGAAGCCATGTCGGTCCGGCCGTCCAGAATCGGGCGGCCGGACCGGATTGCGCGTTCAGGCCTTCACGGAAGCCATGAGGAAGATGCGCCGTAGCCCGGGTGAGCAGGTGCTGCTCGTATTACGTCTGGCGGCGATCGGATTCGTCTGCGGTACCAGTGTGGGGATCCTCATCCTTGCCGGTACTCAACTGACGTACGGAGGTACGCTTGCTGCCGAAGCGCTTCCTTTTGCCCTACTCGTAAGCGGCTTCTGGGGCGGGCTTACCGGCGCACTCATCACGCCCATTGCATGGGTTCCGGTCCGACGCATCCCAATTGGCCAGGTAATATCTACGACGGCGGTGGCCGCTACGTGCGGTGGAGTTCTCGCGGCACGAGGGGTGGGGCTCTTTGGAGAAGCGGAGGCCGCTCTTTTCGTTGTGATCCCAGGAGGACTTGCCGGCTTCGCGACCGCCCTGCTCTGGCTGCGCATGAAGGCGCGGTAGGCGAGCCCGTCAGTCGTGAGCCGTCTGATTCACTTATCCAGTTCCGTCTATGGCGACTGACTTGGGTCGCTATGCTGCTTCAGGCAAACATCGGGAAATATGCTTATGCCATTCTCCATCCGCTCGAGCACGCTGCTGCTCGCCGTCGGTGTGGCGATTCTCACGAAGTCTGCTGCCGCACAGAGTACCATCGTCACGCTGCCCCCTCCCAGTGGCGAAGCCCCGGGACGTGCCTTCAGCATGAGGAGTGCATCTCCGGTCTCGGCGTCGGCCGTCCTGCAAGCCGTCATGGAGCCCGCTCCGGACAGCGGTGCCGTGCTGGGATACGCGGTGATAATCCGCGGCCCAACGAACTGGTACCGCCGACCGACGCGCTGGCGCGAGTTGCGCAATGAGGGTGGTTCCGAGCCTGCGGATAGCGAATCGAGTGCCGAGGCCTGGACCGTGGGTGAGCGGGAGTACACGATCCGCTACAATCGAGTAATGTCCTCGCTCACCCTTTTCGGGCACACGGTCGATCTGCGGGTGTCGCGCGTGGTTTTCGTAACCCTCGGAGCCGCGCCGACGGATTCGGCGATCGTAGTACAGGGCCCCGCCGTCCACTTTCGGCTGCCCGAGCGGACCGCCTTCGCGCAGGCATTTCTGGACGCCGTCCCGGCGGCGAAGGCGTTTGCGAGCGATCCGCCGCAGGAGGTGGTTGTGAGGGAGATGAGCATGAACACGAAACCGCGAGTGCCGTGGCAGCTGCACGGCATTCGCGGCACGAGTACTTCGGGTGGTGCGTACATGCCGGCGCGCACGGCCGCTGACTTCCCCGCGCACGCCCTACCATAAGTCGGCTGAACCTCGGCGCGCTCAGCGGACGGTAAAGGGGACCACGAACTCGGAGCGGTCCCAGATCAGCCGGATCACGCCGCCGGCGCCTGCGTCGTCCACCTCGATGGTGAAGCGCTCGGCGGAGCCGCCGCGTGTCACGCGCCGCATGGGGACGCGGCCCAGGTCGCGGGCGGGGTCGTAGGATGTGCCGGTCTGGCCCGTCTGGCGGTTGACGATCAGCACGCCGCCGGCCGCTTCGGGGATGGAGAAGAGGGTGTACTCGCCGGCTGGCACCACCAGCCCGCCACGCGCGGGGTCGCCGAGGACGAGGTCGCGCGAGGTGGTGAAGTGGGTGGCGCGGTTGGCCCCGGTGCGCCACAGCTGCCCCCATGGCACGATGCCGCCCCAGATCTCACGCCCGCGCTTCGAGGGCGTGCCGTAGTCCACCATGATGCGCGCGCCCGCCACCGTCTCCTCCTCGCGCCCGCGGCCGGAGAGCTCGCCCAGGCCGCGCCCCGCAGCATCCGCCGCCGCCCAGCGACGTGCCGGTGCCTCGATCTCGATCCAGGGGACGCGGGTGACGACCACCTTGCGCGTGGTCTGCGCGGCGTCCAGGCGCTGCAGGCGACCGGAGGCATCGACGCGCACCACGGATGGTCCGCGTAGCGGATGCGTGACCGTGACCTCGCCGGCGCCGGTGCGCGCGACGGTGAAGGGGATCGACCTGCCGCCCGCGATCAGCGGCTGGGGGCGCGTGGCGCCGGCGGGGACGCGCGCGATGGCCAGCTCCAGCGGCCAGTGCACCAGGTCCACGAAGGGAAGCGCGGAAGAGTCCGCCTCGAAGCGCGTGAGCCTCGTGGAGTCGGCCTCGGTGATGCGGCGGACCCATCCGCCCTCGGCGGGCTCCACCACCTCGGTGCGACGCGGCGCGCCGGCGGGGTTCGCGGCATCGTACCAGCGCTCTTCGAAGCGGCGCATGGTGCCGGACGGCGAGAGCTCCAGCGTGTAGCGGCGGAACGACGTGCTCGGCGAGCGCACCACGGCCGCGGCTTCCCAGCGGTTGCCGGTGCGCACCCAGCGCTCCAGCGCCACCGTGTCGCTCCCCAGCACCGTCACCAGCGCCGCGCTGTCGCGGGCGGGCGCCTGCGCAGCCGCGGGAAGCACCGAGGCGGCGAGAAGGAATGCGGCGGCGGCGAGCCGCGGGCGGAGATCCGTGAACATGGTCCATCCTCGCATCGCTGGTGGCGTTCGACATCGTGCGGCACTGCACGGACGCAGTTTGGACACGCGGCCACCGAATTTCAACCCCTCCGCCGCAACACGGGTGACGAAACGACAGCGGGGGCGCTCCGGCCGTGGAGCGCCCCCGCTGCGTCGTGGAAAACGAGCCGATTACCGCGCAGTCGCCGGCTGCAGCACCACGTCCACTCGCCGATGGAGGAGCGTCCGGTTGGTGCCTGGCTGCGTGTAGATGCTGGACTCGCCCTTCACCACCGCCTCCGCGAGCCCGCTGGTCCCGAGCGGCGTCACCTGCACCTTGATGCAGGGGCCGTCTTCGCCGCGCTCGCCGCGCTCCTCCACCCGGTATCGCCCCTGAGCGTCGGTGGAGGAGAAGTACGACTTCCCGCCCACCTTGTCGCTGCACGGAGGCGCGTTCCCCGGTGGTGGGCTCTGCACGAAGTAGCCGATCCCGTCCACGACCTCCACCGTCGCACCCGACACGGGAGTGCCGTCCGCTCGAGTTACGATGCCGTCGAAGCGGTAGGTGCGGTTGTCGGTGGTCTCGGTCAGCGTCCGCCAGAGGCACCCGCCCAGCGAGAGTACCAGCAGCGCCGCCACGCCCAGGCGCGCGGCGCGAAATGCCTTGCTCCACATTCTCTTCTTGATCTCTGCGAAAGGGTGAGGCCTGCGCGGGGGTTGGCGCGATGGGAGACGACGATGCGAACAACGCCCATCGCCCCAGATCCGTGACGGCTTTCGGCGATACGCGGGCCGCGCGGCTCGGAGCTTGCCCCCGGGTTGCGCCTGCCGGCCACTGGGCCGGGTCCACACGGGAGCGGGGGGCTCACATGGCGCGCTACAAGCTCAGACAGCGGCTGATCTCGATCGGCGAGGACTTCACCATCGAGGACGAGCAGGGGAACACCGTCTACACCGTGGACGGCAAGGTGATGAGGATCCGCGAGACGTTCGTCATCGAGGACCGCGCGGGGAACGAGGTCGCCACCGTGCGCGAGGTGAAGCTGGCGATCCGCGACAGCATGAAGATCCTGCGCGGCGGCGAGACCATCGCCACCATCCGCAAGGCGCTGATCTCGCCCTTCCGCGACAAGTTCGGCATCGACGTGGAGGGCGGCGAGGACATGGTGGCCGTGGGCAACATCCTGGAGCACGAGTACGAGATCCGCCGCGGCGGCGACGTGGTGGGGCGCGTGTCGAAGCACTGGTTCACCATCCGCGACACCTACGGCGTGGAGACCGCGCCGGGCGAGGACGACGCGCTCATCCTGGCCATCGCCGTGGCGATCGACGAGATGGCGCACGACCCGGACGAGGGGAAAGGGTGAACGACGGGCGCGCTGCGGCGTAGCAAGGGAGGCGCAGGGTTGCGCGCCTACATCGAACCGAACGCTGGAGCCCGAATGCGGAACGACAGGGAAGTGGCGACTCTTGGCGGCGGGTGCTTCTGGTGCACCGAGGCCGTCTTTCAGGATCTTCGCGGGGTGGAAAAGGTGCAGTCCGGCTATTCCGGCGGCCACGTGCATAACCCCACGTACGAAGAGGTGTGCGGCAAGGGAACCGGGCACGCCGAGGTGGTGCAGGTGACCTTCGACCCGTCGATGGTCACCTTCCGGGAGTTGCTGGAGGTGTTCTTCACCGTGCACGACCCCACCACGCCCAACCGGCAGGGCGCGGACGTGGGCCCGCAGTACCGCTCGGCGGTCTTTTACCACTCGCCGGAGCAGAAGGCCGTCGCGGAGGAGGTCATCCGCGACGTCAACGAGCGCCAGATCTGGGGCGCGCCCGTGGTGACCGAGGTGACGGAGTTCACCGAGTTCTTTCCGGCCGAGTCGTACCACGACGACTACTTCCGCCGCAACCCGTACCAGGGCTACTGCCAGGTGGTGATCGCGCCCAAGGTGAGCAAGTTCCGCAAGCAGTACCTGGAGAAGCTGAAGGCCTGACGAAGAAACAACGGCCTCACACAGAGCCGCGGAGGGGAACTGCAAGAGGAAACAGAAAGCCTGCTTTCTGTGGCTTGCAGTTTCCCTCTGCGTCTCTCTGTGTGATGCCGTTCTGGTTAAGCTCGACACAAAGTCGTTCGACCCCCCCCGGCACGCACTCTGGGCAACGAGCGAGCGTGCTGCCGCGATGCAGCGAGTCCGCCAACCCTGGTGTTCCACCCAGAGCACAAACCGACGCTGGTCCGGCGCAAGCGGGTGACTAACTTCTTAGTCAGGTGACTAAAAGGCTAGTCAGGTAATCCCGGTCCGCTGCGTCAACTTTACGGAGGCCTTGCGCCATTCCGAGCGTCTGCCGAAGATATACCGTAACTACATGGGCACCTGCGTCCGGACCAGCGAGGGCTTCATATGAGTCGAGCCGGAGATCGCCACTTCGATGAGTTCCAAGATCACACTCTCCTGAAGCACCTCGTTCTGCGTAAGTACGTTGGTGCATGGGCTGCGAAGCTCCGGAAGCTCCGTGGCGAGGTCTGGTTCGTGGATGCTTTTGCGGGTGAGGGGTCCGACAAAAAAGGAAATCCGGGTTCGCCGCTGATCGCCGCCAAGCTCGCCGAGCCCTTTGAGCATGATGGCCAAGGTGTGATGCGGATTTTAGCGATCGAGAAGGATGCGGTCCGTTGCGCGCGCCTTCAGGAGGTCATGCGTCCGTTCACCGAACGCAAAATCGCTGTCGTCCGATGCGGCACCCTTGTCGAGCGTATCGACAAGTTCGCGAAGCACATCGGAGATAAGCCGGCACTGTTCTTCCTCGACCCCTTCGGGGTCGAGGGCCTGCTCGAGGACCTGCTGCCCCAGCTCCTGCATGGGCCGCAGAACGAGGTCTTTGCGTTGTTCGCCGACGTGGGCGCCAACCGTTTGCACGCCGTGCTCTTGGCGGAGGGGAGAGACCCCGATGCGGAGGAGGAAGTACTCCGTGCTGCCCCGTCGTTGTTCCCCGAATTCGTCGAGGAGGATGTCGAGCGATCTCGCGCTGCCGTGGAACGGAGTCAGCGCGCTCTACGATCGACGCAGGATGCTTCGGACAGAATCCTATCCGAAGCGCTCGGCGCGGGCACGCTAAAAGAGGCGGCGCTCGTGCCGGAGCACGCGCGCCGAGAGTGGCTCGTGCGGCGGTACATGCGCACGCTGGTCGATGCAGGCGCAAAATACGTCCTTGCGCTGCCTATGCGCGACGCATCGAGCCAGCGAGTCTACCAGCTCGTGTACGCCACGAAGAGCCCGGTGGGGCTCCGCACGATGAAGGAGGCGATGGACAGTGCGCTCCGAAGCACAAGCCTCCCCGACGAGTCAACAGAGTTAATCCGAGCAGAACTTCGCGGGAACGAAGATGCCGTCGTGCGCGAACTAGCCAGCCACTTCGCCGGCCGCGAAGTCCGCTGGACAGAGGAGAAGGATCGCCGGTCGGACACCGTCAAGCGCTACCTTCTCGAGCAGACGGCTATCTTTCCGATGCAGTTTCCGGCGGTCCTCCAGAGCCTGGGCGAAGCCGGGCTCGTTGCGGGAAAGAGGCCTATCACGCTGCGGTTTCCACCAGTTCACCGGTCTGCGCCGTGATTGCAACAAGGTCGGGATAACCATCGTAGATCTCGCCATCCAGCATCCGGCCGCCTGACTTCGGTGTCCGGCCACCAACTTGCTTGAAGAAGAAGGCAACCCCGCCTTCGAGGCACTGTTCGCGAATCGAGCGCGCCCACTCGAGATCTATGGGGCGGAAGTCGGCACCGCTCTCTCCGCCAGCAATCACCCAATGGATGCCATTCAGGTCCAAACTAAGTGGACCGAGGAGCGGCTCGCATGAGAGAAATCGCACCGTTGCAGGAAGACTCCGCAGATGTCCCACCCGATATGCCGCTTCCTGGTTTTCGACCGAAGTGCCGATCCAGATGTGCGCTGGGACGCAGCCTTCCGGGAAAAGATCCTGGTTGCGCTCAAAGAAGCGAACGGCGCGCCCGGGACGCTTCGTGAGTACCTGATAGATGTGCCGGTCCACGTTGAGCATCACCTCGAAAACGCGGCGCACGAAGGACTCCGGGATATCCCGGTGGAACAGGTCCGACATCGAGTTGACGAAGATACGTCTCGCGCCAGTCCAACGCGCCGGTTGCGTTAAGCGCTCCTCCCAAACTCTCACCGCGAACGGATCCCCAATGTTGACCTCCGACTGCACGACGGGAAGGCGCTTCAGATATCCGTCCGCAAGGCGAGTCCGCGCCAGGACAAGTGCATAACAGTGGTCGCAACCGGCGCTTACCTGGGTGCAGCCGGTGGTCGGGTTCCAGGTGGAATCCGTCCACTCTATTGGTGTGCTGTTCCGCATGGCTGCTGCGTCCGTTTACGATTTCGGATTTGATTCGGTTTGGAGGTACGATGCCACATGCCGGCCATACGCGCAAGGATTCTCTGGTTTCGCACCGAATACATCCTTCCGGCGCACCTGAGATTGCTTGACGCAGAGCGGCCCGCCGGGAGATCCGGCGGGGCGCTCGCGCATTCTCCACCTCCCTGTCATCCTGAGCGACGCGCTTCTCCGCCCTTGCCTCACCGACAGCCTATGGCGCGGAACGAAGGATCTACTGCGCGCTCCGAGGGGCCCGCGTGTACGTGCGAACCCCGGCCCGGCTCTCGCTAGATCCTTCGGTCGCCGCGGCAGTCCGGAGTGCGTCGAGGGCGGTGGTGGGGCAGCTCTCTCAGGATGACATTTTTGTTGCACCCAACGCACTTACGCACTAACACACTTCCCCTACCGCCCGCGCGCCAGCTCCACATCCCCGCTGACGGTGCGGATCTCGATTTCGGGGCCGCCGCTGCCGATGGTGGCGCGGATGTTGTGGCCGACGCGGACGAACGAGCGGCCGCCGTTGTCGCGCGAGTTCAGGCGCAGCTCGAAGTCGGAGTCGAGATCGCCGCTGACGGTGGTGACCCGGAGCTCGGCGCCGGCGTCGGAGGGGAGGACCAGGCGCACGCTGCCGCTGACGGTGTTGAAGCGCAGCGAGCCGCTCCGCGGCAGGCGCCCCATGGCGACGCGCACGTCGCCGCTCACCGTGCTGGCCTCGGCCTCCTCGCTGGTCTGCACGTCCACGCCGCCGGAGACGGTGCTGGCGCGCACGGCTCCGCGCAGGCCCTGGGCGCGCACGTCGCCCGTCACGCTGCGGCCGGCGAAGCGCACGCCGGCGGGGACGCGCACGGTGAAGTCCACGCGCGGCGGATCGTTGCCCACGTTCCCCGTCATCCCGCACCGCCCGTTGCCGCGGCCGCTGCTGCTGGGACGCTGGTTGGGGTATACGACGCAGAGCGTCACGCCATGCTCGTGCTCCACCACGCGCACGGGTACGCGCCCCTCGCGCATCTCGGCGACGACCTCCACCTGGCCGCCGCTGGCCGGAAGGGCGCGGATGTCGCCCACCACACCCACCACCTCGATCTCCTTCCCCTGCGCCACGCGCCCGCTCCAGCGGAAGTCGTCGCGCTGCGCGGCAAGGGGAAGGGTGCCCATCACCATCGTGGCCGTCAAAGTAGCGAGCAGGATGCGCATGTCAGGGTTCGCCGTGTTCGTGTGTGGAATCGGCCGTCCGGGGGGAAGCTGCGGGGGCGGCGTTCACACACTCTGATGCGGGCGGGCGGCAGATGGTTTGATCCGGCCGAACGGAACGGCAGGGGTCACGCGGCGGACACGGTGCGGTCGCGGGCCCAGGCGCGCAGGCGGGCCACGTCTTCGGCGCGGATGCGGGAGAGGGGGCGGGTGGCCGCGATCTCGCCGCGCAGCGCGGCGGTGGTGACGGTGCCGTCGGCGGCCAGCGCGTTGTAGAGCGACGAGACCACCGCCTCCTCGATCTCGGCGCCGCTGAATCCGTCGGCGGCCTCCGCGAGGGCGGCGAGGTCGAAGGCGGCGGGATCCTGGCGGCGCCTGCGCAGGTGCACGGCGAAGATCTCGCGGCGCGCCTCGGGGTCGGGGAGGTCCACGAAGAAGAGCTCGTCGAAGCGCCCCTTGCGCAGCAGCTCGGGCGGGAGGCGGGCGACGTCGTTGGCGGTGGCGACCACGAAGACGTGCGCCGGGCGGTCCTGCATCCACGAGAGGAAGCTCCCCAGGATGCGCGTGGAGACGCCGCCGTCCGCGTCGCCGCCGCCCTGGAACGCCTTCTCGATCTCGTCGATCCAGAGCACCGCGGGCGCCAGCTTCTCCGCGGCCTGCAGGGCGCGGCGGAAGTTGCGCTCGCTCTCGCCGACGTACTTGTCGTACAGCGCGCCCGGGTCCATGCGCAGCAGGGGGAGGCCCCACTCGCGGGCCACCATGCGCGCGCTCAGGCTCTTGCCGCACCCGGGCACCCCCAGCAGGAGCACGCCGCGCGGAAAGGCGAGCCCCAGCTGCGCCGCGCGCGCGGGATCGCTGAGGACGCGCGCGCGCTTGGCCAGCCACGCTTTGAGCCCGCCCAGCCCGGCCACCCCTCCCGCGCCCTCCTCCTCGCCCACCGGCACGAACTCAAGCAGCCCCTCGCGCGCCACCGCCTCGGCCTTGGCGCGCAGCACGGCCGGGATGTCGCCGGACGAAAGGGAGCCGTCCTCCAGGATCGCGCGGGTGAGCGCCTTGCGCGCCTCGCCGATGCCCATCCCGCGCATGGCGTTCAGCAGCCGCGTCACCTCTTCCTGCGTGAGGGTCACCTGGAGCGGGCGGGCGGCGGAAAGCTCCGTCACCACCTCGCGCAGCACGCGGCGGTACTCGGCCGGCGTGGGGAGCGGAAGGCGCACGGTGGAGGCGATGGGGCGCAGCGCATCCGGCAGCTCCACGCCCACGCCGGTGACGAAGAGCGTGCCGCCTCGCCGCTGGAGCAGGCCGGCGGCGTCGCGCAGCTTGGCGGCGACGAGCGGGTCGCCCAGGTGCGCGCCCAGGCCGGTGAAGTGGTAGAGCGCGGCGACGTCCGCCAGCTCCACGTGGTGCAGCGCCTGCACCGGGTGCGTGGTGTCGTATGGCGTGCCGCCGGCGCGCTCGGGGTGCGGCTCCGTGCGGCGGAAGGCATCCAGCGGCACCTGCCCGCGCGAAAAGGTGGACCAGCCGCCCGTCACCATCGGGTCGCGATCGGGCTCCGCGCGCGGGGCGGGCCGGGCGGCATCGGGACGCGCGACCGCATCGCCGCCGTCGCGCCGGATGCCGCGCGACAGCGACCAGGTGAAGAGCGGCAGCCCCATCGCCGCGGAAAGCTCGCGGAGCAGCGCGCCGGCGCGGTCTTCCTCGGCCGAGTCCAGCAGGACCAGCGGATGGCGCGAGCGGACGAGGAGGTCCAGGTCGCGAAGAATTTCGGGGAGCGACATCGTAGCAAGGACGGGAGTGTGTGGCGCCAAAGATACACGCGCGCCGCTCCCGGCGGCAGGCCCGGAAACGGCGCTTCCAACCTTGCGAGCCATCCTGATGTCCAACCATATGCGAGCAGGAACGGACGTCGACGACCCGGAGCCACTCCGCTGATCCAGGAACTGCACCCCCCGCCCACCGGCGACCCCGCGCTCGCCGCGGCGGGCGACGCCCACGCCTTCGGGCGGCTGTACCGCGACCACGTGGCGCGCGTGCACACGCTGGCGTGCCGCATGATCGGCGACGACGACGCCGACGAGGTGACGCAGGACGTCTTCGTCCGCGCCTGGGAGAAGCTGCGCACCTTTCGCGGCGAGGCGGCGTTCGGCACCTGGCTCCACCGGCTCGCGGTGAACCTGATCCTGGCGCGGCGGACGTCGCGAAGCGTTCGGCACGGGCGCGACGGTGGGGCGGAAGCGCTGGAGACGATCGCCTGCCGCCCCGCCGCGCCGGAGCTGAAGATGGACTTCGAGAGGGCGATCAAGCACCTCCCGGACGGGGCACGGCAGATCTTCGTGCTCTTTGACGTGGAAGGTTACCGGCACGAGGAAATCGCCGAGATGCTGAACGTGAGCGTGGGGACGTCCAAGAGCCAGCTTCACCGGGCCCGGATGATCCTCCGCGAGCACCTGACCTGAAGGATAAAACGATGCAAGACCCCTGGACCGACCGCCTTTCCGAGTACCTGGACGACGAGCTCGCCACCGCCGAGCGCGCGGAGCTGGACGCCCACCTGCGCGAATGCCTGGGCTGCCGCCGGGTGCTGGGCGAGCTGCGCCGCGTGACGCTGCACGCCGCCGCCCTGCGCGACACGCCGCCCGCGCGCCCGCTCTGGCCGGAGGTGGCGGCGCGCATCGGGCACCCGCGGGTTGAGCTGGCGCCCGCGGACGAGCTGGCCGCCCGCCGCCGCGTCCGCCCGCCGCTGCGCTGGGTGATCGGGCTGGCGGCCGTGCTGGCGCTGGGAATCGGCATCGGGCGGACGCTTCCCCCCGCATCCGCGCCGGCGGAGGTGGCGACCACCGCCCCCTCGCCGCGCACGGACCCGTATCACGTGGCGGCGGTGGAGCACCTGAGCCGTTCGCGGGCGCTCCTCACCTCCTTTCAGCATTCGTCGGCGGACGCGCAGACGCAGGCGCTGGTGACGCACTGGGCGGACGACCTGCTGTCGAACACCCGGCTGCTGCTGGACTCCCCCGCCGCGGACGACCCGCGGCTCCAGCGCCTCCTCCAGGACCTGGAGCTGGTGCTGGTGCAGATCTCCCAGCTCCGCAGCGACCGCGCCGAGGTCGACCTCGCGCGCGACGCCATCGACGAGAGCGGCGTACTCCCCCGCATGCGCGCCGTGGTCCCACCCGCGGCTTCAACCACTCTGGGAGAATCGTGATGATCCGTACACCCTTGCTGGCCGCGGCCCTGGCCGCACTCGCCACCGCGCCACTCCCCGCGCAGCAGCTGGCGGGCGGGACGGTGCTGGCGATGGCGGGCCCCGAGCTGCCTCCGGCCGCGCGCTGGCAGCAGGACCCGGCCAACGAGCTGTACCGCGCCGCCCGCGAGGCCCTCAACCGCCGCGAGTACTCCGCCGCCGCGCGCCTCTTCCAGCGCATCCGGCAGGAGCACCCCACCTCGCGCTACACGCCGGACGCGCTGTACTGGGAGGCGTTCTCCCGCTACCGCACCGGCTCGCCCGCCGAGCTGCGCACCGCCCTGGGCGCCCTGGAGGCGCAGCGCACGCGCCACCCCCGCGCCGCCACCCGCCGCGACGCCGACGAACTGGCCACCCGCATCCGCGGCGAGCTGGCGCGGCGCGGCGACGAGGGCGCCGCGCGCCAGGTGGAGCGCACCGCCACGCGCGCCACCCGCTCCGGCGGCCCGTGCGGCGACCAGGACACGCAGGTGGCCGCGCTCAACGCCCTCCTTCAGATGGATGCGGAGCGCGCCCTCCCCATCCTGGAGCGGGTACTGGCACGCCGCGACGAATGCTCCCCCGGGCTCCGCGAGAAGGCGGTGTTCCTGGTGTCGAGCAAGGGGACGCCCGCCGCCGAGGCCACCCTGATGCGCGTGGCCCGCACCGATCCCAGCGCAAAGGTGCGGGAGCAGGCGGTGTTCTGGTTGTCGCAGTCCAGGAGCGAGCAGTCGCTGCGCTTCATCGAGGAGATCCTGCAAACCTCTGACGACCCCCGCGTGCGCGAGAAGGCGATCTTCGCCCTTTCGCAGCACGGCAATCCCCGAGCGTTCGCCGTGCTGCGCGCCTTCGCCGAGGATAGCGGCAACCCGCGAAGCATGCGGGAGAAGGCGATCTTCTGGATCGGGCAGCGCGGCACGGCGGAGAGCGCGTCGTACCTGCGCGGGCTGTTTGGGCGGGTGGAGCCCGCGCTCAAGAACAACATGCTGACCGCGTTGGCCCAGTCCCCGGGCAACGAGCGCTGGCTGCTGAGCCTGGCAGGCGACGCTTCCGAGGGGTTCGAGCTGCGCAAGCAGGCGCTCTTCTGGGCGGGGCAGACCCGCATCGCCACGTCCGAGCTGGTCGGTGCCTACGACGCGCTGCAGGACCGCAGGTTGAAGGACCAGGCCATCTTCGTCCTGTCCCAGCGGGGCGACGGCCCGGCCATCGACAAGCTGATCGCCATCGCCCGGCGGGATCCCGACCGGCAGCTGCGGACGAGGGCGATCTTCTGGCTCGGCCAGTCTCGCGACCCCCGGGCGGCGCAAACCCTCGCGGAGATCATCGACTCATGAAGCGACCGAACGTGATCGCGGCCGCGCTCGTCCTCGCCGCCGGGAGCGCGCACGCCCAGGACGCGGTCGCCCGTCGTGTGGACGCCGCCCCCGACGGCGAGGTGCGCATCTCCTTCGCCGCGAAGCCAGACGTGTGTGGGTGGCAGGAAGGAATCTCCTTCCGCGGAAGCCAGGTGGTGACCGAGGGCACCCGCACCGTGAACAATGGGAACTGGAGCAGGCCCGGTGAGATGGAGTGCCTGAAGGGACCGGTGCGCGTGACGCTGGTGAAGCGCGACGGCCGGGTCAGCGACGTCCGCACCCGTGTGGCATACCCGTTCCAGGCGCGCGGCGGGCGCGTCACGGATCTGGGTACGCTGGACCCGCGCGAAGCGTCGGCGTACCTGCTGTCGCTGGCGGAACGCACCCCGAACGGCGGCGTGGGCAAGGACCTGATCTTCGCCGCTACGCTCGCGGAAGGGGCGGTGTCGTGGCCGGTGCTGCTGCGGATCGCGCGGCGCGAAAGCATTCCGCGCGACACGCGGCAGAGCGCGGTGTTCTGGCTGAGCCAGGAGGCGAGCGAATCCGCCACCCGTGGCCTTCAGGAGATCGTGGATGCGGCCGGTGACCAGGGTGTGCGCAAGCAGGCCGTCTTCGCCCTCTCTCAGCGCCCCAACAACGAGGCGGTGCCCGCCTTGATCCGCATCGCCCGCACGCACCGCGACCCCGAGCTGCGCCGCACGGCGATCTTTTGGCTGGGCCAGTCAAAGGACCCGCGCGCGCTGGCGCTGTTCGAGGAGATACTGGCGCGGTAGGGCCCCCACCCCCGCTCGTCACCTCACGGCCCCTCCCCCAATAACTACCTGGGGGAGGGGCGGTTTGCGTGCGTCGGTGCGGGCGGCGGGGGGCGTTGCGGGGCGGGCAGCCACGTGGGGCGGCCGCTACGAGATCCGTGCGTCGCGCAGAGGTCGAGAAGGGGTGAGGGCGGGCGCGATGAATCGCGCCCCTACGGCATCAGCGGGGGCGGCCGAAGATCGCCTCCAGACCGAAGGAGCAGAGTTGCTGCAATCGGTCGGGGCGGAGGTTTCGATCGGCGGGGATGCGCGCGGCCGACCGGATGACGTCGTCCACGGCGCCGAACTGTTTCGCCGCCATTTGTGCGACGCTTCGCCCGAGTTTCGGCGGCAGCGTCTGGAGAAGCGAGCCGGTCCAGAGGTCGCGCAGTGTGACGAGTTCGCTTCCGAAAAGCTCGAGCGTGTCGTGGATGTACAGCGCGTCCTGCGCCTGTTTGTCGGCTGAGCGCTTGCTTCGGATCAGGAGCTTCTGTGCGATGAAGCTCACCGGATTCGCGATCGAGAGATCTACGGGCGGATCGAGCGGGACCGGCGCCTCGGCGCCCAGGTGCACCGACCAGGGCTCGGCCAGGAGCAGATCCACGTGCCGAAGCTTCTGCGCCGCAATTCCGGCCTTCCGGAGGGTGGCATCCGGGGTGCCGTCGCGGCGTACTCCTCCGCCGTACAACGGGGTGAGGAACTCCGCGTAGAACCCCTGGTCCTCCTCGTCGCCGAGCCGGTAGTAGACTACCGGCGGGGTATGGTCGCCGCGGAACGCCTCCCGGAAGTTGGCGGCGCGCAGGGCTTCACGTATGTCGCCCGTGAGCGGGGAACGTCCCGAGAATGCCAGATCCGCGTCGAGCGTCATCAGCGGAGAGTACGGCGGGGTGCCCGCCAACTCATGCAGACGGTGCAGGCGGTGCGACCAGCCGCCCACGATCACCAGGTGCCTGAGCCAGGGGCGCAGCGCATCCACGAGCCGCGCAAAGGAGTCCACCTCGCTCATCCTTCCTCCGGCCCTGAGATCAGCGGCTCCAGGACGCGGCGGCGGATCACCTCCGCCTGCTCGGAGCCGCGCGAGGGGTGCAAGGAAACGTCGAGCCACACCTGGATGGCATCGCTGACCCACACGCCGTCCCTCTCCACCATCCCCCGAAATACCGAGCTCCCCGCCGGCCGCTCACGCAGGATCAACGTGGGCGCCTCGTGCCGCTCGGCCGGAACCGCGTTCTGCCGAGCCGCTCCGCCTCCGAACGGGTCGCGCTGCACGTAAACATGGGGTGGAACGCCGTGCACGAACCCCAGGTGGAGCGCGTCCGCGGCGGCGAAGAGCCCAAGACACCCCTCGCCCTCCCGCGTCAGGCGTGCGGCTTCCTTGCGCGGGTCCCCGATCAGCACGCGAACCGGCAGTTCCCGGCCGGGCCGGGACGCGGAGTGGAGCCACCGCTCGAACAGCGGCTGCCGCCGAACCAGCCGCAGATAGCGCGCGGACTCGTCCATGTGGCCCTCGTGGACCAGTTGCCGGGTGAAACGGTAGGCCACCGACGCCGATACACGTGCCGCCTTCGCCAGCTCGGATGCATTCCGACAACGGCCGCGGGGTGCCGTCAGGAGATCTTCCGGTAGCTCGGGCGCGAGCAACACCTTCAGCAGCCACTGGTTGAGATCGGAGAAGAGGTCCGCGTGCGAGGCAACGGCTACGCGGCCGCTCGCGCGTACTTCGTCAGGATCGGCGTTGAGCGTTTCGAGGCCCTCACCGTGGAAGCGTAGCAACCCCGCGAAGTCGATCACGCCCGCGGCCGTGTCGGGAGCGTATATGGAGGCGAACTCCAGGACCGCATCCGCCGCTTTCGCAGAGATCTTTGGGGCCGCCACCACTGCCAGCGGCCGCCCCGTGCCCCGCCGGTACGACGCCTGTAGACACGCCTGTGCCCAGAGCGGAATGAGGCGGTCGCTTCGCCCCTCCGCTCCCGCCTTGATCTCGACTACGCACCACGGAGACTCCGCGCTCTCACGAAACATGAAGTCCACCTGTTCCGGCTTCCCCGCCGCGCGTTCCACCGTCCACCCGGCCGACGCGAGCGCCTGCTCGAGCAGATCCTCGAACCGCCGTTCGCGAGCGCGCGCATCCGACAGCCGGGGTTCCTCCGCATCCGCGACCATACGCACCCCTGGTTTTCCACGAGCACACAAACGTGTCGCGGCCAAGATAATTGTCTTGGCCGCGACATGGAAGTGTATTCTTTCCTGCGCCCGCGCGCGGCGGTGCCCTACCGCTTCCCTTCGATCTCCGCGCGCAACCGCAGCAGGGCGTCCTCGGAGGTCACGAGCTCGTCGCGGGCTTCGTTGAGCTGGTCCTGCTGCACCTGCACGAAGCGGCGGTAGGGGGCGATGCTCTCGTTGACGCGCTCGGTGCTGTCGCTGATGGCGCCGTGCACCTGCCGCGTGAGGGCGTCGCGCAGGCGGGTGCGCAGGTCGGAGATCTTTTGCGCGAACTCGGCTTTGGCCTGGCGACGGCGCGCGGGGATCACGTACAGACCCGTGGCCGCCAGCGTAGTGGCCAGCACGACGCCCGTCACGTCCGCCACGGCGCCGGAGAGGAGCGCGGTCATCAGCACGCCGAGGCCCATCCCCGCGCCGGCGAACATGGTGGTGCCGGACGAGGAGCGCACCTCGTCGGCCAGCTTGCGGCCCTCCGCTTCACGGTTGTAAGTGCCAACCGCCTCGCGCGAGGCGCGGCCGATGGAGTCCAGCAGCGCCTGGCGGTTGTAGGAGAAGTTGCCGGTCACCTCACCGATCATCCCCTCGCGGTGGCGGGCGATCTGGCGGCGGTCGATGTAGCCGCTGATGTCCTGCCACAGCTTGAGGTTGCGCTCCACGATCCAGTCGATCACGCGCCCCACCTCGTCGTCGATGTCGCGCGGGGTGTCGCCCACCACGTCGCGCTCGAAGTCGCGGCGGATGGCTTCGCTGTTCATCAGCTCGCGAATGCGGCCGAAGCGGATGCGCTCGTCGAAGAAGTTGAGGCCGCGCACCTCCATCTCGGAAAGGAGCGCATCCATCCGCCCCAGCCGCGGCTCGAAGTCGCGCAGCATCTCCTGGTGGAATGCGGCGAGCTGCGTGTCGATGTTCTGGAGCGTGGAGACGTCCTCGGCCAGCATCTTGAGCCGGTCGAAGGCGGTCTCCTTGTACTTCCGCGCCAGGGTGAGCCCCACGTTGAGCGGGTTGAGGAGCTTCAGCCGCACGCGCTCCTCCTGGTCCAGCGTGTTGAGCAGGTAGTCGTCCACCGCCGCGAAGCCGCTCGTCTTCCACAGCGCATCGTCGTTCTGCTCGCGCGCTTCCTTGGCCTGCCGCGCGGAGACGGCAAGCACCAGCGGCGCCTCGCCCAGCAGCCGCTCCGCGTTCTCGCTGACGAAGGTGGTCACCTGCCGCCTGTCCATGGGGTCCTGCAGCAGGTCGATCTTGTTGAGGATGAAGACGATCTTCTTCCCCCAGGTGCGGATCTGCTCCAGGAAGCCTCGCTCGCTTTCCGTAAAGGGGCGGTCCGCGGAGGTCACGAAGAGCACGAGGTCCGACCGGGGCACGAAGTCGCGCGTGAGCTCCTCGTGCTCGCGGATGACGGCGTTGGTCCCCGGCGTGTCGACGATGTTGAGGTCGCGCAGGATCTCGGCGGGGTGGCGCCGCTCCAGGAGGTACGCCTCCACCATCTCCTCGCTCGGCTCGTCGCCGTGGCGCAGGAGGTTGATGCGGTCGGTGGTGGGGGTGACGCCTTCGGGAAGTATCTTCTCGCCGAGGAGGGCGTTGATGAAGGAGCTCTTCCCCGAGTTGAACTCGCCCGCGATCACCAGGAGGAAGAAGGAGGAGAGCGCCTCACGCGCCTGGTTGAAGTGGCGCATGTCGTCGGCGTCCACGTCGGTGCCGAAGCGTCCCAGCGCGGTCGAGAGGCGGTCCAGCAGCTCGCGCTCGCGGGCGCGCAGCTCCAGCTCGCGCTCCCCCAGCAGCCGGTTTCGCCGCCGCAGCAGTCCCAGCGCCATGCCATCCTCCGCGTGTCCCGTGGCGTCTCGCTCCCCAATCCCGCGAAGAGTAGCAAACGCGGGGCCGCAGGCGGTGAGCGCAGGTCATGAACAGCCTCACACAGAGAACGGAAGGAGGGAACGGAAAGACACAGAGAGAAGAATTTTCTTCTTTGCTTTCCGTTCCCCTCTGTGCCTCTGTGTGAGGCGCTTTTAAGGGCGACCTACCGCCGCCGCGCCGTCCACCTCCCGTTCGCCGTCACCTGCTGGCCGTCGGGAAGGCGGACGGGGCAGGAGAAGGTGCCCTCCATGCGGTCGGGCCCGGTAAGGACGGCGGTGGGGCGGCACCCGGACAGATTCAGCGATACGGCGGTCCCCCGCACGGTTCCCGTCCCGCTCCCCCGCCCGGAGTTGTCGATCGTGCGCCCGTCCATGGTGCACTGGCCGGTCTGCTCGAACGTGACGCCGAGTGTGGCGCCCTCCTGCGTAAATCTGTACGTCCCCTGGCTGCGGCAGCGGTAGCGGTCCCCCTCGCGGCCCACGGTCTCGTCGTAGTCCCACAGGCCGGTCATCTGCGCGGGGCGCGGCGCGTAGCTCACGCGGCGGACTTCGCGGATGCGCCCGCCGGCCTCCGCCCCCTCCACCAGCTCGTAGCCCAGCAGCGCGAAGATGCGGCCCCGCAGAAAGATGGGGCGCGCGTTGCCGTACCAGTCCACGCACGACACGCGGCACCCGTCGTCCTCGTTGGAGGAGCGTGCGGCCAGGTCGCCCAGCTCGGTGAAGCGGAAGGCGCGGTTGCGCAGGAAGAGCACCGACGCGGAGCCGTGGCGAAGCTGGTCGTAGCCGGACGCCCCGGCGCCGCGGATGGGGAGCCCCAGCAGCCCCGACTCCTCGGCGTCCGGGCGGTAGAAGAAGCCGTGGCTCCTGGTCTCCCCCTGCGACGCGCTGGAGCGGGTGTAGCGGTCCGCGAGCGCCGCGGTCGTGCCCAGGCGCACCCCGCTGAAGTGCAGGTCGCCGCGGCTGTCGCTCCCCACCACGACGGCGCCCGTCCCCATCGCCTCGATGCGGTCCACCCCGTGCGGCACGGGGAGGACGACCACGCTGTCCCTCGCGCCCCAGCGCACGGCGAAGACGGCCGCGCCGCCGGCGGAGCGCGGCCCCCCCACACCGTTCCCCGTTCCGTACAGGAGCCAGGAGCCGACGTACCGGTTCTCGAAGCTCCCACGCCGCTCCGGCACCAGGAGTGGGCGGTACGCCGCGACGGGCGCCGCCCGGCTCCCGTCGCCGAACGAGGCGAGCGGAATGCGGAGGAGCGACAGGGGCTGCGGGGCCGCGTTCGTTCCCCGGAGCGCGGCGTCGTGCACCAGCACGTTCAGGTGGCCGTCGCCGCTCTCCAGAAAGGAGAACTGGTCATCCGGCGCGCCGGTCACCCGCACACCCGTGGGCGCCGTTCCGTCGAGCGGCATCCGGTAGAGCACGGAGCGCGAGGGAGCGTCCTCCTTTGCGTCCCACCCCGGCTCCTGCGTCGCCCACACGTACACCGCCCGCGGCGAGACGTAGAACTCGCTCGCCTGGGGCCCGAGCAGGGCGGTGGATTCGCAGCGCATCTCGGTGCCCGCGGGGTCGCACACGGTCACGGTGTGCATCACCGGCTCGTCTTCGAAGCTCACCGGGCCCGCGGGGCGGTACACCCGCGTGGCCCGGGCGGTGCGCCGGAAGGTGCTGTCGGCGCCTCCCCAGCGGCGCACGGCGGGAAAAGAGGCGAAGGGGTCCTCCTCGTCCACGTCCACGTCGATGGGAGCGTAGAAGACCAGCTTTCCGTTCACCAGCCGGCTGGCGTAGTTGCTGGGCGAGTAGTAGTCGAACGAGCGGAGCTGGTAGGTGCCGCGATGCGCCAGGCCGCCCGCCGCGTCGATGCGAAAGAGCCCCACCTCGGTGCCGCCGCGCCGGTAGCTGTAGCCGATGACCGCCACCAGGGTGTCGGACACCAGGAGCTCGTCGTACCACGAGCTCCGCGGATCGATCCCCGGGCCGAACGCGTCCACGGCCGCCACGGGCTGCAGCGCATCGCCGCCGAAGCGCACCGTGAAGATGCGCCCGCGGCGGAGGATCACCAGGTGGTCGCCGTGCGTCTTCACGATGCCGCCCTCGTCCACCCCCGCGTGCTGCACGTTGGTGATCGACTCGCCCGCCGCCGGCGGGGCCGCGGCGGGTGCCGGTGCCGGTGCCGGTGCCCCTGGCACAGGCTCGGGCATCGGGACCGCCACCGGGGGAGGAGGGGGCGGTGCCGGAGGAGGAGGCGGGTGCCTCTCGATGCGCCGCCGGTGCTCGCGCGCCATGCGGCGGTAGTACTCGGCGAACTCCTGGTCGGACCGAAAGGCGCGCAGCGTCTGGCCCGGCTGCTGTGCGGCCGCCGGACGCACCGGCGGGCCGAAGAGGGTCCAGAACGCGCAGGCGGCGAGAAGGATGCGGAGCTTCATTCGCGGATGATGTGCGAGGAGACTTCTGGTGGAGAGCGCAACCTTGTATCGGAGCGGCGGTAGCGCAACGCCTTCGTTCAGCGCCGCGCCCAGGTCCGCGTAACACGTCGCCGCCAGAGAACACGGAGGCACAGAGTGAACCTCCTCTCTGTGCCTCCGTGTCTCCGTGTGAGCCCCGCCGTTACGGCATCAGCGCTCGTTGGAGGTCTGGACGATCTCCACGGGATACGGCAGCTCGCGCAGGCCGGTCTCCACCTTGGATCGGTCGCCTACGATGACGACGGCGAACTTGTCCGGCGTCAGGTACCGCTGCGCCACCCGCTGCACGTCCTCGCGGGTCACGGCCTGGATGCGCTGGTTGTACGACGAGTAGTAGTCCAGCGGCAGCCCGTACAGCACCAGCTCCTCCAGCCGCGCCGCGATCTGGGCGTTGGTCTCGGAGCGCAGCGGCTCCGAGCGCACCAGCGACGCCTTGGCGAACTCCAGCTCCTCATCCGTCACCGGGCGCGGGCCGCGGATCTCCTCCAGTTCGCGCATGAACTCCACCAGCGACTCCTTCGTCACCGGCGTCTGCACCCCGGCTTGCGCGGTGAAGGCGCCCGGCTCGCGCCGCTGCGTCCAACCGCTGCGCGCGCCGTACGTGTAGCCCTTGTTCTCGCGCAGGTTGAGGTTGATGCGGCTGGTGAACTGACCACCGAGCACCGAGTTGAGCACCAGGAGCGGGAAGTGGTCGGGATGATTGCGCGCCACCCCCACGTGCCCGATTCGCACCTCGCTCTGCGCGGCGCCCGGCTTGTCGATCAGGTACACGCGCGTGGCCGGCTGCGGCTGCGGAGCCGCGGGGTAGCGCACCTGCTGCGCCGTGCCGCCCGTCCACGCCGCGAAGGCGGTGTTGAGCTGCGGGATCAGCTCGGCCGTGCGCACGTCGCCCACCACGATGAGGCGCGCGTTGGCGGGGCGGTAGTACTGCTGGTGGAACGTGCGCAGGTCCTGCGGCGAGAACTGGCGCAGCGTGGCCGGCGTCCCCTCCACCGGCCGGCCGTACGGGTGCTCGCCGCCAAAGACGCGCATGGCGAACTCGCGGTTGGCGAGCGTCACCGGCTGGTCCTGCTGCTGCATGAGCGCCGTAAGCCGCTGCCCGCGCACCCGCTCCAGTTCGGTGGTGGCGAAGGCGGGGCGCGCCACCACGTCCGCCAGGATGCCCAGCGCCGGGCGCACGTTGCGCGACAGGGTGTTGAGCTGCACGGTGGCCACGTCGTAGCCGCCGCCAGTGGAGATGTCCGCGCCCAGCAGCTCCAGCTCGTCCGCCAGCTGCAGCGAGGTACGCGACGTCGTCCCCTCGTCCAGCATCTCGGCGGTGAGGGCGGCCAGGCCGCCGCGCCCGGCGGGGTCGGCGGCGGAGCCCGCGTCCACCACCAGCCGCATCGTCACCAGCGGAACGTTGCGGCGCTCCACCACGTACACGCGCAGGCCGTTGCTCAGCGTGCGCTGCTGCACGGCCGGGAACACGACCTCCGGCGCGGGGCCGGCCGGCGGCACCACCTTACGGTCGAGCGTCTGGGCACCGGCCGCCGGAGCGAGCGCGATCAGTGCCGCGACGGTAATCCTCTTCATCATCATTATCGGGTCGCCTCCGACGCCGGGGTTGGAGTCTGGGCCTGGGGAACCACGCTCAGCACCACGCGGCCCGTGCCGAGGTACCGGCGCGCCGCGTCCTGCACCCCGCGCGGCGTGACGGCGGTGATGCGCCTCATCAGGTCGTCCACGCACCCCGGGTTGCCGGCGAAGGTGTAGCACTGGTTCAGCGCGTCGGCCCGGTTGAGCACCGACTCGTACTGCTGGATCAAGCCGCTCTCCAGCGCGGTGCGCGCCCGCTCAAGCTCGCGGGCGGTGGGCGGCTCGGCCTTGATGCGGGCGATCTCCTCGTCCACCGCGCGCTCGATGCGGGCGAGGTCGACGCCCGGCTTGGGCTGCACCGTGAGCTGGAACTGCCCGTTCAGCGAGCGCGGGCCCTGCCCTCCAAAGACCGTCGTGGCGACCTGGTCCTGGTACACCAGGCGCTTGTAGAGGCGCGAGTTCCTGCCGCCCGCCAGCACGAAGCCCAGCATCGACATCTCCGCATCGCCCGGCGCGTAGCGCGCGGGGGAGTGCCACGCCATGTACAGCCGCGGAATCTGCACGCGGTCAGGCAGCGTCAGCCGCTTCTCCGCCGTGAGCGGCGTGAGCGTGGGGCGCGGCCGGGTGACCGCCGGACCGCGGGGGAGGTCGCCGAAGTACTT
Organism: Longimicrobium sp.; assembly: GCA_036389135.1. Taxonomy (NCBI): domain Bacteria; kingdom Pseudomonadati; phylum Gemmatimonadota; class Longimicrobiia; order Longimicrobiales; family Longimicrobiaceae; genus Longimicrobium; species Longimicrobium sp. The sequence continues at coordinate 172,755 of DASVQP010000029.1, read as the reverse complement.
CGCGATCCACTGCCGCGCCTGCGCCGGGTCGAAGTCGCCCACCACCGCCAGCGACGCGTTGTTCGGGGTGTAGTAGCTGCGGAAGAAGCCCTGCACGTCCTCCATCGCGGCCGCGTTCAGGTCCTTGAGGCTGCCGATGGTGGTCCACGAGTACGGGTGCCCCTCCGGGTACAGCGCGGCGGCGATCGTCTCGGGCGCCAGGCCGTACGGCTGGTTCTCGTAGCTCTGCCGCCGCTCGTTCTGCACCACGCTGCGCTGGTTGTCCAGCTTCTGCTGCGTCATGGCGGGGAGCAGAAAGCCCATCCGGTCCGCCTCCAGCCAGAGCGCGCGCTCCAGGAAGTTGGAGGGAACCGCCTCGTAGTAGTTGGTGCGGTCCGGGTTGGTGGAGCCGTTGAGGGTGCCGCCCGCCTCCTGCACCATCTTGAAGTGCGCGTCGTCGCCGATGTTCTGCGAGCCCTGGAACATCATGTGCTCGAAGAGGTGGGCGAAGCCGGTGCGCCCCGCCGCCTCGTTGGCCGAGCCCACGTGGTACCACACGTTCACCGCCACCACCGGCGCGGAGGGGTCCCGCGACAGGATGACGTTCAGCCCGTTGGGCAGCTTGTACTGCTCGTACGAGATGCGCACCGGGCCGGTGGTCTGCCGCAGCTGCGCGGCGGACGGTTGGGCCAGGACGCTGCCGGCCGCCATCACGGCGAGGAGACCGGCGGCGCTTCTTGTGAGTCGATGCATTGCCACGCCTCGGTTGAAGGGGTTGCGGATCGCCGCCACGCCCGGTTGGGGCGGGGCGGTCACGAAGCTGTTCGGAGCGGTGCTCAGGTGCGCCGAACCGCAGCAAACGCGGTGCCATTCCACCACTTCCTGAACGGAGCGCCGCCCAATGCCCGTGTCCACACCGCACTCTGGCGCGGAGTGAAGGAAACGGGCTCCGCCGGGACGTTGGGATCCGCCCCATGTTCCGTCGGCCGTGCGTGCCGGGATCGTGTGGCGACAGAGGCGTGATCGTGCGATCCTCCACGACCATGCTTCCGAACATGGGATAGGGCAGTGCGAGTGGGAGAGTCCGTCTCCTTCACTACGCGCCACACGATTGGTGGGAAGGCGCAGGTGCGGGTGGGGCGCTCCGTTCAGGAAGTGGTGCGCCGTGGCTTAGCGGAAGATCGTCGTTGGAGAACGGGTGAGTGGCGACTAGGATTCGTCGCCGCACCATCCTCCCCGGACCCCATCCATGCGACACCTCCCCCTCGCCATCCCCGCGGCCACGCTGGCCGCGGCGCTCAGTGTATCCGCACAGGCACCCGCCGCGCCGGGGTGGCTGGCGGATGCACAGCGCCTGGAGGACGCCGACCCCGACTTCCACGCCACCTTCCGCCGCGCCGACGACTCCCTCCGCAACCGCGTGGAGCTGGCGCCCGCCGCGGATTGAGTGAACCGGAAACGCAGAAGAGCCACGGAGAGGCCCTCATCTCCGTGGCTCTTTTGGTTGCATCGCGGTTCGTCAGGGAGCGGCGATGGGGGTGCGGATGATGACCAGCTCGTCCTGATCCAGGAAGGCCAGCCCGTCACGCCCCCAGCGCAGCAGCCGGGCGCTGCGCGCGGCCGGGTGGTGGAACGCGAGGTTCGAGACGAGGACCGTGCCCAGGAGCTGAAAGGTGTTCAGGTCGTACACGGCGATCCCGTTGCCGGTGGGAATCGGGTCACGCAGCACGAAGACCCTTCCGAGCGCGGGGTCCACGGCCAACGACAGCCCCCGTTCCAGGGTCCCCAGCCTCACCCTCCGGTCCGCGTCGATCACGGAGCCGTCGGTGGAGTAGATCCGCCCAGGCCCGCGCACGATGTCGCTGTAGAGAGGATGGATCATGTCCGGCGTCGCGTTTAGGTGCCGGGCGCCGCTCGCGTCCACCGCGAGGGTGTAGAACGTGCTCTGGTCGAGGTCGGAGCCGTACAGAACCGAAGCCGAGTCGGAGAACTCGATGCGCGAGGCGCCCGTGTGCCCCGGCGAGGAATTGGGGCGGGCGACTCCCGCATCGTACACCGTCACCCCGTCCAGCAGCGGGCTGAAGCGGGGGCGGTAGCGCGACACCGCGACCGTGTTGGCCTGGCCGGGCGCCACCTCCATGTCACCGGCGATCTGCCCCGCGGGGAGCGACCACTGCAGCCCCGCGGTGAAGGTGCCCAGGTCGACCCGCCGCACGGCGTTCGCCCCGTTGAGCCCCACGTACAGGTACTGCCCGTCGTCCGAGCGGGCGACCCGCCCCGGGTCGCTCCCCACGAACACACTCCGCGTCACCTGTAGAGTCATCGGGTCCACCGCCACCACGCTGTTGGCGAGGGCTCCGCCGGTGCTCGGGATCGACAGGTAGAGCAGTCCCCTCGCCGCGTCCCACGCGAGGTCGCTCGCCTCGATGCGCAGGCGCTGCACGACGGCCGAGGTGGAACCTGCGAGGCGCACGACCACCGTCGCCGTGTTGGACACCCGGTTCCCCGGCCCCGGATTGACGACGGAAAGCGTGATCCCTCCCGCCGCCGCCACGTCCGCGCTCGAGACGGACACCTGCAGACGGGTAGGGCTGACGTACGTCGCCGGCCGCTCGGCGCCGTTCCACAGCACCCGGGCGCCCTGCACGAAGTCGCGCCCGTGCACCCACAGCGAGAAGCCAGGCCGCAAGGCCGTGGCGCCGCTGCTGGGGAGTACCGCGATGACCGGCACGGGGCTGTACACGGTGAACGTGGCGGCCGCGGTGCCGCCCCCCGGCGTCGGATTGCTCACCTCAAGCGACGTGATCCCCGGCGCCACCCCGTTGGCGTTGAGCGTCACGGCCAGGCGGGTAGGGCTCTGGTACGTTGCGGTCTGCACCACCCCGTTCCACCGGACAACCGTCGCCCGCGTGAACCCGCTTCCCTCGATGGTGATCTCCCCGCTCAACTGCGCGAGGTTGAAGGTGTCGGCGGAGAGCGAGACGATGACGGGTGCGGGTTGGCGCACGGTGAACCATGCCTGCCCGGAGGTGCCGCCCCCCGGCGTCGTGGACGCCACGGTGATGGAAACTTGTCCGCCCTCCGAGAGCTGCGCCTGCGGGACGGTGGCACGCAGCTCCTTCTTATTGACGAAGGTGGTGGGCAGCGGGGTGGAGTTCCAGTTGACCACGCTCTCCCTGCCGAAGCCACTCCCGCGCACGGAGAAAGCCACGTCCGCACGCCCCGCGGTCGCCGTGTCCGGCGAGATGGAGCTGAGCACCGGCGCCCGGCCGTCGCCCGACCCCGCCCCGTCGCGGCACGCCGATGCCGCCGCCAAAAGGAGCACGAGGAGCACGGCAACAGACGGAGTGCGCCTGCCTTGCTGAAATCTTGTGATAAAGGACATCGGGAGCTTCGGGGGGGGGATCAGGCCAGGCCCGCGTCTGGAGCCGCGGCAGGGGGAACGCCACGGTCCGAGCCGGAGCGCGTGGTAAACTAATGTATCTCGCAATTATCGACCAGCCGGAGGGGGATCGAGAAGAGAGTGGAGCAAGCGCAACACCTCGTCTTCGGTAGATGGCTCAGCCGTACGATCTTCTCCTTGTGCTTGAACAACTCTATGAAGACGCACTCGCAAACGTAGAAGTCGTATCCCTGCCCCAGCAGGGTGTTCGCCTGGGGCTCTCGCGCCGCAGCAAGATCGAGAAGAGGATGTTCGTATCGACGACGACCCGTTCAGCAGCCATCAACGCTCTTCCAAACGGTGACGGAGCCGGTCCCAGACCGCACGATCCACATCGTCCGCAATCGCCGCCGCATCGTCCTCCGTAAGCTCGCTTCGCCCACGGATCGACTCAAGCTCTAAAAACTCGAGGAAATGCGACACCTCTTCGCGCCCCATCAGCTCACGGGGGACGCGCAGGACCATGTCCCGCTCTTCGAAATCGATCCGGTTAGCCGGCGTTCCCATACACACGCTCCGCCCCTGGTCCACACCTCGTGATTGAAGTGGTACCCTGAACGGAAAGCTTACGATTCGTCAGACTCCCCCCAGTACCCCAAGCTCTAACGGCTCTGGTGCTCCGAACGAGTTCACGCTGGCGCGGCCGCTCCCGCAGGTTCCTCGCCAGGGTGCGTAGTCCCCCACTCCCTCCTCAAGATGCTGGGATTAGTGCAGCTTAGGGCCGGCGAGCCTACGGCTGCGAGTTGCACATCCACGCGCGAATGCTGCAGGACCGTGCGCCGTTGCGGCCGCACTCGGCGAGCGCGCGCTCCTCGGCCTCTGTGCGCGATGCTGCCAGGCCGCTTCCGTACGACGTGCGCCCCTGTGCATATGCGCCGCACATTGGGCCCGCGATGAACAGCACGACCCGGCAGCTCTCGCCCGGGTAGCACTCCTCCAGTGCACGCCCCTGGGCCTGCTCAGGCAGGGGAGCGTTCCAACTCACTCCGTAGGCTCCCTCCCTGCCGATGGCGATGGCTCCGTACTGGTAGAGGCCCGGCGTGGTGACGGGTGATGCCGGAGGAGCGAAGACCTCGTCCTCCCATGCTTCTGGATCGGCCGTGCCGCGACCCATCAGCACCATCCCGAGAAAGATGCCCACGAGCAGGATGGCGGCGGTGCCGATCAGCAGTTGCACCCCACTCCGGCCCCGTTCGCGCGGCAGGGGCGGCACCCGCGCGGCCGTCACGGGGAACGGTACGCCGCAGTGGGGGCACGCGGCCGCGGCCTGGCTCACCAGCGCACCGCACTCCCGGCAGGGCGACAGGCTCATGGAGCCGTGGTCGTGGCCGCGCCCGTACGCGGGTGGTTGTACACGCGCAGCAGCGCCGCTTCGGAGAGGCGGTCGGCGGCGGCGGCGGAGAGGGTGTGGTTGTTGACCAGAATGGAGAAGACCATGCGCTCGCCCGCGGCGGTGGTGAAGTAGCCGCTCAGGGAGCGCACGCCCGAGAGGGTGCCCGTCTTGGCGTGCACGTTCCCCGCGAGCGGCGTCCCCTTCATCCGGTTGCGCAGGGTGCCGTCGACGCCGGCGACGGGCATGGCGGCGTAGAAGACGGCGTAGTTGGGGCTGCGCGTCATCCGCTCCAGGAGCGCGATGAGGTGCTCGGGGGCGATCAGGTTGTAGCGCGACAGGCCGCTGCCGTCCGCCGGGCGGAAGCCGCCACGCGGGAGCTGCCATGCGCGCGCCAGGGAGTCCTCCACGGCGAGCCCGGCCTGCGCGGTGCCGGCGTTGCGGATGCGGCCGCCCATCGTCTTCAGCAGGATCTCGCCGTACTGATTCTGGCTCGGCTTCAGGAAGGCGGCCAGCACCTCCGGCATCGGCGGGGAGGTTTGGACGAAGATCGGTGTGGCGGGGCGGCGCGCGGTGTCGGGGCGCGCGTCGTCATCCAGCGCGGGGCCGTCCACGCGGATCCCCGCCTCGATCAGCGCCTCGCGCAGCACGTGGGCGAAGAAGAGCGTGTTGTCGCGCACCGCCACCTCGAGCTCCTCCGGCGTGGAGTCGGGCGGTGCGGTGCCGGTGACGACGATGCCGGGGCCGAGCGGGGCGCGCGTCGCTTCCACGTCGCGCGCGGAGCCGGATGCGCCGGTCGTCGCGTTCACGGTGACGGGGAGGTACGCCGTGGCGGGATCGAGGGTGACGACGGCGGGTGCGCCGGGGCGAGGGCCGGGGGCCACGCGCACGGTGACGTACCCCTCGTTGAGCTGCAGCCCGCCGACCTCGGCCGAGTACGACGCGTCCAGGTCGTCCCACGCCCAGCCGCGGCCCAGCGGCACGTCGTCGAAGACGTCGTCGTTGCCCACCACCGCGCCGGTGATGCGCGTAATGCCCCGCGCCCGCAGCGAGTCCGCCCAGGCGCGGAAGAGTGGGCGCACCCCTCCGAAGCGCGCCGAGATCGTGGGGTCGCCGCTCCCACGCACCACCAGGTTGCCGGCCAGCACGCCGTCGCGCACCGGGCCCTCCGCCTCCACCGGCGTGCGGTAGCGGAAGTCGGGCCCCAGCGTCTCCAGCGCGAATGCGCCGGTCACGATCTTTTGATTGGAGGCGGGGATGAAGAACTTTTCCGCGTTGCGACGGTAGAGCGTCTCGCCCGTTTCCAGCGAGCGGAACATCACCCCCCACCCGGCGCGGGCGAAGAGCGTGTCGCCGAAGATGGAGTCGAGCGCGGCGGCGATCGGCGCACGGACGGGGGCGGGTGCGAGCGCGGGGCGTGCGGGTGCGCAGGCGCCCAGCGCGAGCGCCGCGACTGCGATGACGGTTCGATGCAGGGTCATGGGGTCGGGTAGGGGCGGGCGAGCATGCCAAGGAGGCGCGCCTGGACGGCGGGCCAATCGTCGTCCACGATGCTGTACCACGCGGTGTCGCGCACGCGGCCGCTCTCGGTGACGCCGTGCTTGCGGAAAATCCCTTCTTCGCGCGCGCCGATGCGGAGCATGGCGTTTCGAGAGCGCTCGTTCAGTGCATCCGTCTTGAGTTCCACGCGCAGGCAGCCGAGCGTCTCGAAGGCGTGGCGGAGCATCAGGAGCTTGGCTTCGGTGTTGGCGGGGGTGCGCTGCCACGGCCGCCCGATCCACGTCCACCCGATCTCCACGCGCGGGTGCGGCGGCTCGATGCTGGCGAACCGCGTGCTCCCGATCACCCGGCCGCTGGTTGCTTCGGTGGTGGCGAAGGTGAGCGCCGTGCCCGCGTCGCGCATGCGTAGCGCGGCGTCTACGTAGCGCTCCAGGTCGGCCTCGGTGCGCACGGCGTTCCACGTCCAGCGCCACAGCTCCTCGTCGCGCGCGACCTCCCAGAGCGCCGGGAGGTGCTCGCGGGTGAGCGGCACCAGGCGGACGTGCGTGCCTTCGAGGGTGACGGGCTCGAGCTTCACGGGCGGCTCCGTGGTGGCTTGCTGCGAACGTACGAAGCCTTTTCCGGTCGAATAGATTGAATCCGACTAGAGACAATAATCGAGCCGCACTCTCCGTCTGTATTGTCTCTGAACGCGAGAGCGGGCATCCCGGAGGGGAAGCCGGCGCTAGCCTGTCGCCAATCCGGCTTCTCCCGCTGTAGATTGACCTGCTACCTATATTAACGGAGCTTCAGCGGGAGGCCACCGGAAGCCCATCCTCTCTGCGACAGCGGTCATCCACCACGGCAACTTCCCGCCACGCTGCGAGAGGAAGTCTGACCAGAAGACCCTCCACCGGCTCCAGCGCACCCAATGTGCCGCACCGGGAGCGAATTTCTCGCACCACGCGGCAGCGCAGAGCCAATATGCCTCTGAGCTCCTGAATTCGGGAGTACTAAGTGACTCTGCCGCTTCCAAAATGTTTGCAAGTGCCACTGCCCGATCCGACTGATCAGTAGCATTGCAGGCTTGCAGCCACTCGCGATAGACCTCCAACAGTGGTAGCCGATGCGGCTTACACCACCGCGGATCCGGAGACGGTAGATCGTCCGCTCCTTCTGCGGTTCCATCGGACGCCAGCCACTTCAGCCACTGCACATTTAACAAAGAGATGTAAGCATCCTCTGCGTAGCGGAGAGGCTTGCCGGCAGCCAATCTTTCCCGAATCTGCAATGCCGCTACAGCGTGGATTAATGCATCGGCCGCGGTGCCGTTCTCTGAGAGTCGCATAGCAACGTTGTGCAATGAGAACGCTAGGTCATGCTCAAACCGATCCGGGTTCTTCGCCGCAAGCCGCCTGCGGATCTCCAGGGCCCTTCGATCGTACGTAAGAGCCTCCACAAGCCGGCCGCTCTCTGAGAGGTGGATAGCGTAGTTGCTGAACGATCTCGCCAGTTCAGGCTCAAACCGATCAGGGTTCTTAGCTGCCAGCCGTTCGTGGATCTCCAACGCACTGTGATCAAACGCAAGTGCCTCGGCAACTTGGCCGCTCTCCGACAGGCGGGCGGCGTAGTTGCTCAGCAACGACCCCAAGTCAGGCTCGAACTGAGTCGGGTTCTTGGACGCCAAGCGTTTGTGGATGTCCAGTGCCTTTCGATGATGCGCGAGTGCCTCGGCAGCCTCGCCGCTCTCTCCGAGGCGGATGCCGTAGTTGCTCAGGCAGGCTGCCAACTCAGTTTCATAATCCGCGTCCTTCGCCGCCAGTCGTTCGCGGATCGCCAGCGCCTTCCGATCGTACGCTAGTGCCTCGGCGACCTCGCCGTGTTCCGCAAGGCGATTGGCATAGACGCCAAGCGAACGTGCTAGGTCAGGTTCGAACCTGCCCGGTTTTTGACTTGCTAGCTCTTCAGACAGTTGAACGCTCTGCTTTCCAGGGAGGAGTCCGGATCTGCCCGCTCTTGCCAACTTGATCGAAAGCCTCACCAATGCACGTGCCAGGTCGGCACGCAGTTCCCAATCCTGTGGCTTTCTCTGGAGCTTCACTTTGATCTTCTCTACCTCCGCTTCCGACACGGCGCAGGCCAACTGTGCCAGTTGTACAGATTCATCTTTCATCAACGGGAGCAGCACACCTACGACCTGTGCACGACTCGGAGGCGACAAGCGCGTGAACGCCTGCTCCGCCCACTTAGGCAAAAGGCTATCGCTTTGCGTGGCGACATTCACCAGATCGGTGGCGCATGGAACAAATTTCCGGGTGAGACTCTGCACCACGGCGCTTTCGATGTCCGGGCGATGATTGCTCAGACGCGCGACCACGGTGAGCGCGCCGCGACGGTGGGCAGTGCCTCTGGCGGGGTCCAGGAGTGCGTCGAACAGACGCTCGCCACTGCGCTGGAGCAACGAGTAGGCTACCAATGCTTCGCCGAGGAGATCGGGCCGCAGCGGCTGCAATCCCTGCTGCCCCGGGTAAAGTGAAGCTAAGCGCTCGAAGAGCAACCGCTGTTCCCCAGCGGTCAGGTTACGGCCGATGGAGCCATCCCAAGCCTCCCACACCTTTCGTGCATCCGCGGGACGGATGAATCCGCCCGCGAGGGTGGCGAGCGTCATCAACTCGGCCGCATGTCGGTCGTCTAACTCTTTCGTGCTCGTGCTACCTAGGCCTTCCTGGAGGAGCCGTGCCCAGTAGCGGCGCTCGTGGTGGAGCAACGCCTTGGTCAATCCCTCTGCGCTCGCGGGTCTCTCGCCGCGCAGGGCGAGCAACGCGGCTATCTGGATGTACAGTGGACGTTCGAAGTGTTCACCCGACAGATCCACATTCAGATCCGGCATCTCCGCGATGCCCATCCTGGTCGCGTAGGCGTCCAGAGCCGCCTGGAACGCTAAACCGCGAGCCTCCTTCTCTCGGTGGAGCGGGAGAAGCGCGACGGGCCCCGAGGTCGCATACCCGCCTAGGAATGGCTCCACGGTCGAATCACGAGACGAAAGCCGGTCCCACCACTCGCCCCCGTCGCGTGCCAGGAGGAGGATGCGTACCGGCGACACAACCTTCGTGCGACGAGCATTCAACATGGCCCGGAGAAATGCGAGCAGCGTCTCCTGCCTCGTCTCGGCGTAGTCGAACACCGCCAGGACGGGCTGGTTACGTGCCGCCAAGTCGAGCCAGGCATTCGCGGCGTTGGCTGGCCCGATATCAGAGCGCAACATGCCACAATGCCACCCCCGATTCGTCATCCGCGCGCACAGCTCCAGCGCGAGCCGGGTTTTCCCCGCGCCCCCGCTTGCGGTGAGGAGGCGGAGCGCCTGCGGATACTCGGGATTGTGCGCCCAGTCGACCAGCTGCCCAACGTCCGGTTCACGTGCTGGGTCAAATGCCACCGCGGCCTCTTCCGCTCGTAGCAGCTGACTGTCCGCCAGTCCGCTGCCCGGCTGCCAACGGGATTGGGGAAGGTCAAGCGGTGAGGTGCTCGGCGCGGGCGTGGCTGTCGCTTCGACGAGAGCCGCGGTCGAGGAATTGTTTTCCGCGATTGGAACCTCGACGTTAGCCCATCCGAGTCCCTCCAGCGCCGAGTCGACACAGCGTTTCCACGTGTACGCGGATAGTGCTTCGCGAAGCCGGGCGGCCTTGCTGCGGGCCGCGTCAGGATCCCTGGCGATTTCGATCAGGCGTTCGCTGACATTGTTGAGGTCATTCGCGTGGAAGAAGGGCTCCTTCAAGCTGCCCTGCACGTCCACAGGGTACACCCAATTGAGCCAACCTCCGGCGCTCTCCTCTTCGAGGAAGCGAAAAAGCCCGCTTTGCTTGCTCACAATCAGTGGAACGCCCGCCGCCACAGCCTCCCAGCCGGCAAGGCCGAACCCCTCATGCCACGAGGGCATGAGCGCTACGGTGGCTCTGGCGAGCTGATCAAGGAGGTCTTTCCGACGGGTGGTGTAAGGAAGAGCGTGTATCGTGACCACACGATCCGCGTACGCTTCGGCAAACTCCGCCCAGTATTCGACGTCCGTAGCCGAGGTCGGCGGCCGCTCCGGCTCGATATCGACCCCTCGCATGATCAACTGTGGCTGGTTCTTCAACAGTTCAGGAAGCAGGGGTTCGGACGAGGCGCGTCGATGCGCCTCAGCGAAAGCGGCTACCCCTAGGTGTCCCTGCTTGATTTTTGCCGCGTCCGCGCTAAATCTTCCGCTCATGAACGCGACGAACCGCTTCGGTGCGGGAAAGAACGCAAGTTCGTCCAACCCCGGCACCAGCATCGTGACGGGAGTGTTGGGGACGAGGTCCTCGAGCGCGTCCCGGAGCAGAGGACCGACCGCCATGCGCACGTCCGCCTCCGCAAACAGCTTTCTTTGCAACTCTCCTTTGACGTTCGCAATCTCGGAACGTTCCGCGTAGGCCTCGTAATGCTCGTAGCTCATGTGGTGGATCAGGGCCGTGCGACCGCCACCAACGATGGCCCTAGCCTCTAAGGCGATCTCGCCCGTGATACGATCATGCCCGAGCCAGACGAGGCCTTCAGCATCGAGGGAGATTCCCTCTGACGCCAGCGCTTCAACGGCGGCTCGTGCATGAGCTGCGTCCAACTTGCCTCCAACGGGCGGATAGGGTAGCTGCACCAGCTTCACGTCACGTGCGGTCTCGTGCTCGGACGGAAGCGTGGGAACCACGCACACCACGGTGACCTGTTCCTTGCAGGCGAACGCCATCTGCTCAAGGAACCGGGTGCTGAATACGTTGATGCCTCCGAAATCAGAGCCCCATCCGGTCGCGAAGGCGATCACGCGTCTGAGTACCTGCTGGGTTTCCATCGGCATCATGCTTCGTCCGTATTCTGTCGGGGTCTTAGCCCTTCCCATGCCATACCATTCCGGCGACAGGTCGGCCTCCCGAACCCAAAAGGGGAACCTTGAGGCCGCGCGTTAGGGACGGGGCGGCAACGGTTCGTGCCAATCACTATATGGGGCGTGGGGCCCGCAGAGCAAACGCGTTGCTCAGAGTTCCTCCGACCAGCCATCGATGCCCCCGCCGCTGCCCTGCAGCCATAGGGTGGCGGTTCCCATCCGGCTCCCGGCCTACAATAATGTTGCCATACCTTCTTTCACTTGAACCCACCGCGAGACCGTCGGAATTCTGCCCTCGCGAGTTGCACCCAGGGAGCCGCGGAGTGCCGAGGGAGTTGGGCGTTCGGTATGGATCGCCGGCCGGAATACGGGAAGATCGCACACCGTCTTGGAATCCCGCGCGGGAGCGTGGATCCGTCGGCCGTTGGCGTGTCGGGGGAAGGATTCGCTGGGTGCGTTCAGGGCTGAGCTACGGATTCCAGGAGGCGGCGAAGCTCGGCGCGGGGGAGCCATTGGCCGCGCACCAGCACGCCGGCGGGGTCGGCGACGGCGGAGAGGTCGGCGCGGGGGTCGCGGTCGAGGAGGAGCAGGTCGGCGCGCAGGCCAGGGGTGATGGCGCCGAATTCGTCCGCCTTGCCCATGCACTCGGCGGCGGTGCGGGTGGCGGCGCGAAGGGTCTGATAACGCGTGAGGCCGGCGCCGTGGAGGAAGTGGAGCTCCTCGACGAGCGAGTAGCCGGGGAGGGTGAAGGGGATTCCCGCATCCGAGCCCGCCGCCAGCGGAATGCCGCCGTGGTGCAGCGCCCCCGTCATCGCGCGCATGAAATCGAGCTGCTCGCGATTGCGCGCGGCCATCGCGGGGACTTCGGTGGCGCGCTGCCGCATGCGGGTGACGTAGCTGTTGATTTCGGGGCTCCAGCGGCCGCGCAGCGCCGGGCGCACGTAGCGCAGCTCGAGCCGCGCCATGAGATTCGCGAGCTGGGGGAACTCGTCGGCGTGCCGCACCACGTAGTTGAAGACGACCAGCGTCGGGACCACGCACGTCCGCGATCCGCGCAACGCGGAGACCAGCGCCGGGAACCGCGCCGTGTCCAGCTGCATCGAGAAGAAGACCTGCATCAGGTCCTCCACGTGCTCCATCGTCTGGTGCCCCTCGCGGGCGGCGGTCTCCACGCCGGCCTCGCGCGGCACGTGGCCGACGAGCGGCATCCCCTGCGCGCGGGCGGCCCGCGCGAGCGCCTCGTAGCGGGCCCGCGGGAATCCCTGGTCGTGGATCTTGATGATGTCGTAGCCGTCTGCCTTCTGCTCGAAGACGATCCGCTCGACCGGGGTGTCCTGGGGGTAGCGGTCCACGTACTCGCCGGCCGTGTAGATCGTGGGGCCGGGCAGCGCGCCGCTCTGCACACGTGCGCGGAGCGTCAGGTGGTCCGCCGTGCCGCGCATGTTGCGCACGGTGGTCACGCCGTTCGCCAGGTACAGCGGCAGGTCGCGCTCTCCGCCCTCGGCCGGCCGGTTGATGTGGACGTGCATGTCCACGAGGCCGGGGATGATCCACTTTCCGCGTCCATCCACGCGCTGCGCGCCCGTCGGCACGCGCATCCGCCCGGCCGGGCCCACCTGCACGATGCGGGCGGCTCGCACGAACACCGTCTGGTTCTCCAGCACGCGCTCGCCGGGGCCGTCCATCGGGAGCACCGACGCGCCGACGATGGCCAGCGTGGGCGCCGCATCGGCGTCGAGGGGCGCGAGCGGACGCGGGGCACACGCCGCCGCGGCGGCCAGGAGGAGCAGTACGAGGGAGCGCATTGGGGTATCGGCGGGTCGAAGCGTGGGGGCGGGCTGCACCTCTCATCAGCTTCGACGCGCCGGGACCGCGTTTGGTTTGTGCGGACGCTCTACCGCACTTCGCTCATCAACCCCAGGTGGTTGCCTTCGGGGTCGCGGACGAAGAACATCCACAGCTCGTGGTCAGGCATGCGCGCAACCAGGTGCGGCGCATCCACGGTGTCCGCGCCGGCGGCCTGAAGCGATGCGTAGGCCGCGTGGATGTCGTCGACCTTGTAGTAGAGGATCGATGCGGGGTGGTCGAACTCCGGCTTCTCGGCCGTGCCCAGCATGAGGCGCAGGCCGCCGCAGTCGAAGAAGGCGCTGTTGGGGATCTGGAACAGGAGGCGCAGCCCAAGAACGTCGCGGTAGAACTCCACCGCCCGCTGCACGTCGCGCACGTTGATGGCCACCTGGCCGACTCCGGTGATGCTCAGCGGTGCGGCGGTACTCATAGGGGGACCTCGCTTTTGGACGTGGATGCTTCGCGGATCGTCTTCCTTGAATATTTAGCCCCGCTAACTAAATTGGCAAGGATGACGAATCGACCACCCGCCCCCGAGCACGTCGCCGACCGGCTGCACTCGGCAAGCATCCACCTCCTGCGCCAGCTCCGCAGGGAGGATGATGCCCTCGGAGTGTCGGCGCCGCTCCTCTCCGCCCTGTCGGTGCTCGTGTTCGGCGGCGCGAAGACGCTGGGGGAGCTGGCGGCGGCCGAGCAGGTGCAGCCCCCCTCCCTGACCCGCACCGTCCGCAAGCTGGAGGAAGCCGGCCTCGCCACCCGCGAGCTCGACCCCCTGGACCGCCGCGTCACCTGGGTCTACCCCACCCCCGAGGGCGAGCGCGTGCTGCGCGAGGGCCGGGCGCGCCGCGTGGCTTCCCTCACCGCGCGGCTGGGCGTGCTGGATGCGGAGGAGCTGGCGGCGCTGGAGCGCGCGGCGGAGCTGCTGGAGCGGGTGCTCCGCGGCGGCGGGTGATACGACGAGGGCGTATGAGAGCGGGGGTGGCTCCTCAGTGGAGCCACCCCCGAATCTCTGCGTCTGTGCATCGCGGATCAGCGCCCGCCCGCGGCCTTGCCGTCTGCGATTACGTTGCGCTGGCCGATGACCTCGGCCTCGTCGGGATCGGGTTCCGTGATCGCCTCGGGCGAGAAGTAGCGGCGGACGCGATTCCGGGCGGCCAGCATGCGCTTGCGGGCACCCTTGTGCACTTCCCCCGTCGTATCGGCGGCTCGGAATGGGTTCGTGGACATCTCATCTCCAATTGTTCGGGAGGTCCTTCACCAAGTATCGGACCACACCCTCTCGGTGCGCAAGCGTAAACCCAAGATTGCGGTACAATGTCTCGACGCCCGGGGCGGGGTCCTCGATCCGCACCTGCGGGAGCGAAAGACCCTCTGCGTAGTACTCTGCCGCCGCAAGTACGATCTGCGCCACATGCCCCTGGAGCGGGTGCCCGTTCGGGTGGCCTTCCATGTACCTAAGCGTGATAGCGCCGTGACCGCGGGGCACTGAGCCTTTCGGGTGCGGCGGCTGACGCAAAGCAAGCGGGCGCGGCCCCGCGGGTTGCGGGACCACACTGTTCGGGACACCACTGCTCCGCTCCGTGAGCGCGGAGATAACAACAAAAAACGGCATTACACGGAGGCCGCAGAGGGAACTGCAAGCCACGGAGGAAACCTTTCGTGCTTTTCTCTCTGTCCCTCTGTGTCTCTGTGTGAGCCCGCAGTTGCGGTTCCCCGCGCCTCCGCGTCTCCGCGTGAGGCGCTTTTTTGTCCACTGCGAAAATATTCGCGGAACCGTCCACATTGCCGCGTAACAGCGGACGCATTGAGCCAGCGCGTTGCACAGCAAGTGATTGCACTGGCCGCAGATGTGTTCACTCTGTACCCATTGCGCGCTGAGCCTTGATGCGGCTTTTCTTCGGTTTTAGTCTTGCAATACCCGGTCGCGTCCGGACAGTCCACCCTCGCTCCCGGATGAGCCATGTCGGCACAGGTCGCCGCGCTGCGGCGCACACTGGAGGAACGCTTCCCCGGCGCCATGCCGGTGGCGTTCCGCACCGCCCGGGCGATGGCGACGGGGTGGACGGCGCTGGACGCGGCGCTCCCCGGCGGCGGCCTCCCGCGCGGAAGGCTCTCCGTCTGGAACGGGCCCGGAGCCACGGCCGTGCTGCGCGGGGTGTGCGCCGCGGCGCTGGAGCGGGGGGAGCGCGCCGCGTGGGTCGACGCCGCGCGCACTACATCCGGCGAGGCGGAGTGGGGCGGGATCTCGCTGGTGAGGACGGAGAAGCCCGCCGACGCCCTCCTCTGCGCCGAGGAGCTCCTGCGCTGCGGGGGGTTCGGGGTGGTGGTGCTGGCCGGCGCCGCCACCACCGGCACCGACCGCGTGCGGCTGGTGCACGTGGCGCGCGAGGGCGGGGCCACCTTCGTGGAGGCGGGGTCGGGCGACGGGTGGATGGCGGCGGTCAAGGTGTCGTCGTGGGTTCCCCCCGGCGGGGTGCGCTGGCGGCGCGACGCGCTGGGGGAGGCGGTGGAGGTGGATGCGGTGGGAGTGCGCTTGCGCGCGACCGCGCTCGGCTGGAGCCGGGATGCGGAGGTGGAGCTGCCCGTGGCTGCGCGTGACGTTCGTCTGTCTTTGGAGCCCGGCCTGGGAGACCGCCGGGGCGCCGCTCGCTGAAGTGGGGGCTTCGCTGATGGAGGCCGCCCCGCGCGTGGCGGTGGGGGCTGGTGTGGTGTGGGCCGACGGCCGCGGGCTGGATGCCGCCGCGCTGGCGGCGTCGCTGCTGGCGCGCGCCGGCGCGCTGGGGGTGGGGGCGCGGGCGGGGGTGGCCGGCGTTCCCGTGGCCGCCGAGGCCGCCGCCCGCCACGGCGGCGACCCCGTGACGGCGGTGCGCGCCGGGTGCGAGCGCGACTTCCTGGCCGCCATGGGGCTGGACGTGCTGGCCCCCGACCCGCGCACGCGCGCGCTGCTGGAGGGCGCGGGGGTCCGCCGCTGCGGCGATCTGGCCGCCCTTCCGCGCGAGGCGGCGGAGGTGCGCTTCGGCGCGGAAGGCGCGCGCCTCTGGCGGCTGTCGCGCGGCGACGACCCCCGCCTCCTCTTCCGCCCCATCCCCGCGGAGGCGCCGCACGCGGCCATCGACTTCCTGGACTACGCCATCACCGACGCGGCGCGGCTGGCCTTCGCCGCACACGGCGCGCTGGCCAGCGTGTGCGCCACGTTGAAAGATCGCGGCGAGCGGGCGCGGCGCATGGTGCTGGAGCTCCCCCTCTCGGGCGGGGGCACGGTGACGCGGGTCCTGCGCACCGCGCGCCCCACCGCCGAGCGCGACGCGTGGTCCGCCCGCGTGCGCGGCGAGCTGGAGCGCCTCGCCCTTCCCGACGCGGCGGTGGGCGTTTCGCTGCGGGTGGAGGGGCAGGAGCCAGCCTCCGCCACGCAGGGCGACCTCTTCGACCGCGGCTTCGCCACCGCCGCGCCGGTGGAGGAGACGGTGGCGCGCCTGGCCGACGCGCACGGTGCCCTGCTGGTGGCGCCCGACGTCTGCGCGCACCCGCTGGCGGACGCGCGCACGGCGTGGCGCCCCCTGGCTCCCGAGGAGGTATCGGCCGCGCGCGCCGCACCCGCCCTCGCCGGCCTCACGCTGCAGCTGCTCCCGGAGCCGCGCCCGGTGCGCGTGGAGGCGCGCCCGCGCCGCGACCACGCTTTCCCCGCGCGCCTGCGCGACGGCGGCGTCTGGTGCACCGTGGCCGAGGCCGCGGGCCCGGACCGCGTCTCGGGCGGCCACACGGGCGAGCGCCCCTTTGCGCGCGAGTACTTCCGCTGCGCCACGGACGACGGCCGGCTGGTGTGGCTGTTCCGCGACGCGCTGGAGGAGGGGTGGTTTCTGCACGGGTGGTGGGACTGATGGGGGGACTGCGGGGAATGGGGAATGGGGAATCGGGAATGGGAGGCGCGGCGGAGGGTGCCGTAGTGCGCGGCGGGCTCACCCTGCTGCCGCCGTCGCGCAACGCCGAAGCCGGCTCCGCGGCTGGCGCACCGGCGCAGATCCATGCGCACGGTGCCGTTCAACCATTCCCCATTCCCCATTCCCCATTCCCCAATTTCGTCGAGCTCCGCGCCCGCTCCGCCTTCTCCTTCGGCGACGGAGCAGTGGCGCCCGAGACGCTCGCCGAGCGCGCGGCGGAGCTGGGGTTCTCCTCGCTCGCGCTGTGCGATGCGGCCGATCTGGGAGGGATCATCCGCTTCGCGCTGGCGGCGAAGATGGCGGGGGTCAGGCCCATCGCCGGGGCGGAGCTGCGGGTGGATGGGCACCCCGTGGGGCTGCTTGCGCGCGATGAAGTTGGCTTCCGCAACCTTTCTGCGCTCGTGTCGCATGCGCGGCTGGAGAACGGGAGGGGGGAGGCGGGCGTATCGTTCGAGGTGCTGGCGGAGCGGTCGGGGGGGGTGCACGTCCTCACGGGGCCGGCCACGGGGCCGATCGGCGCGCGCATACTGGAGCAGCGGCCGGAAGAGGCGCGCTACGAGCTGGCGCGCTGGCGCGGCGTCTTTGGGGACAGGCTTGCGGTGGAGGTGCAGCGGCACCACGTCTCCGGGGCGGAGGGGGCGCTGGTGGACGCGCTCATCGAGACGGCGGAGAGGGCGAGGGTGCCGTGGGTAGTCACCAACGAGCCGCGCTACCTGGATGCGGAGGGGCGCCGCGTGCACGACCTGCAGACCGCGCTGCGCCACGGGGTGGACTACGACACCGCGCTCCGCCGCGGCCTCCTCCTTCCCAACGGCGAGTGGCGGCTCAAGGGGCCGGCCGAGATGGCGCGGCTCTGGCAGGGGCGCGAGGCCGGGCTGGAGGAGAGCGCGCGCATCGCCGAGCAGTGCAACTTCGACCTGCGCTGGCTGCGCCCTCCCCTTCCCCGCTTCGACCTGCCGGAGGGGCACACGGACGACTCCTTTCTGGCGGAGAAGGTGCTGGAGGGCGCCATCGAGCGCTGGGGCGGAATCGACGAGAAGCAGCAGCGGCAGATCGAGCACGAGCTGCGCGTGATCGAGAAGCTGGGCTTCTCCGGCTTCTTTCTCATCATGTGGGACGCGGTCCGCTTCGCCCGCCGGCGCGGCATCCTGTGCCAGGGGCGCGGGAGCGCGGCCAACTCCGCCGTGGCGTACTGCCTGTCGATCACAGCGGTCGATCCCGTGCGCCACGGCCTCCTCTTCGAGCGCTTCCTCAGCGAGGCGCGCGCCGACGGCGGCACCGAGGCGCCCGACATCGACGTCGACTTCGAGGCCGACCGGCGCGAGGAGGTGCTGAACTACGTCTACGAGAGGTACAGCCGCCAGCACGCCGCCATCACCGCGGTCACGCAGATGTACTCCGCGCCCACCGCCATCCAGGACATGATGCGCGCCCTGGGCTACCCCGCCGAGCAGGCCTTCCGGCTCAGCAAGCGGCTGCACTGGGCCGGCCCCGCCGAGGGCGCCGACGCGCTCGCCGGCGAGCTGGGGCAGGAGCAGGGCTTCGACGCGGCATCCCCCAGGGGACGCGCGCTGATCGCGGCGGTGCGAGCGGTGGAAGGATTGCCGCGCATGCGATCCACCCATCCGGGGGGATTCGTGCTCTCGTCGCGGCCGCTGGGGGAGGCGCTCGCCATCGAGCGCACCACCATGGGGCGCACCATCCTCCAGTTCGACAAGGACGACCTGGACGCGGCGGGAGTCCCCAAGTTCGACTTCCTGGGGCTGGGCGGACTGACGGCGGTGAGGATCGCCTTCGACCAGATCGAGCGCCGCACCGGCGTGCGCCCCCTGATGTACGACCTGCCCCAGGACGATCCCGAGACGTTCCGGATGATCTCGCGCGG
This sequence comes from Longimicrobium sp., assembly GCA_036389135.1. Classification (NCBI taxonomy): domain Bacteria; kingdom Pseudomonadati; phylum Gemmatimonadota; class Longimicrobiia; order Longimicrobiales; family Longimicrobiaceae; genus Longimicrobium; species Longimicrobium sp. The sequence continues at coordinate 153,957 of DASVQP010000029.1, read as the reverse complement.
CGACACGCTGGGGACCTTCCAGATCGAGAGCCGCGCGCAGATCCAGAGCATCGTGCAGACGCGGCCGGAGCGGATCTACGACATCGTGGTGCAGGTGGCGCTGATCCGCCCGGGCCCCATCGTGGCGCACTTCGTAAAGCCGTACACCCGCCGCCGACGCGGAGTGGAGGAAGTCACCTTTCCGCACCCCGACCTGGAGCCGATCCTCGCGCGCACGCAGGGGATACCCATCTTCCAGGAGCAGGCGATGGCGATCTCCATGGCGCTGGGCGGCTACACGGCGATGGAGGCCGACGAGCTGCGCCGCACCATGGGCAACTCCCGCAAGGCGGCCAGGCTGCGCGTGCAGATCGAGCGGCTTCGCGAGCGGATGAAGGAGCGCGGGATCGACGCGGAGGTGGCGGAGCGCATCACCGAGGACATGCGCATCTTCGCCAACTACGGCTTTCCGGAGAGCCACGCCTGGTCGTTCGGGCTGATCGCCTACGCCACGGCGTACCTCAAGGCGCACCACCCGGCCGAGTTCCTGGTGGGGCTCCTCAACGCGCAGCCGATGGGCTTCTACTCCCCCGCCACACTGGTGCACGACGCCATGCGCCACGGCGTGGAGGTGCGCGCCCCCTGCCTGCGCGACGGCGACTGGGACGCGACGCTGGAGGAGACCGCCGACCCCGCGAAGCCCGCCGTCCGCGTGGGTTGGCGCCAGATCCGCGGGATGGGCGCCAGGGCCCGCGAGGCGCTGCGGGAAGCGCGCGCGGAGGGGTCCTTCCGCTCCATCGAAGACCTGGTGCGCCGCACCGGCTTCGGCCGCGCGGACGCGCTGCACCTGGCGCGCGCGGGGGCGCTGGAGGCGTGGGAGCCCGGCCGCCACGCCGCCGCCTGGGAGGCGCTGCGCGCCGCCGCGGACACGCTCCCGCTCGCCCCGGCCCACCGCCTCCCCTTCCGCGCGCGGGAGCTGGAAGGATCGGAGCGCATCTTCCTGGACTACCTGGCCACGGGGGTCAGCGTCGCGGGCCACCCGGTGCAGCACCTGCGCCCGCGCCTGAACCGCCTGGGCGCCCACTCCAGCGCGGACCTGCACCGCGCGCGGCCCGGGACGCACGTGCTGGTGGCGGGGCTGGTGGTGGCGCGGCAGCACCCCTCCACCTCCAAGGGCACGGTGTTCGTGCTGCTGGAGGACGAGTGGGGCTTCATCAACGTGATCGTCCCCCCCGCGCTCTTCCTGGAGCACAAGGAGGTGGTGAAGCACTCCCCCTTCCTGCTGGTGGAGGGGAAGTTCGAGCACCAGGGCCCGGTGCTCAACGTCGTCGGCCGCCGCTTCAAGCGCATGGAGGCGGGCCCGCTGGCGCACACGTCGCACGATTTCCGGTGAGGGGGCCCCCTCCCAGGCCCCCTCCCCCGCTCGTCACCTCGCGGCCCCTCCCCCAAATACTACCTGGGGGAGGGGCGTACGCGTGGATCCCTGCGGTGCGCACGGATCTGGTAGGGGCGGCCCCGCGGGGCTCCCGTGCCTGCCCCGCCTCCGCCGCCCGATTCAGGCACCCCGCCCACCGGTCCGCTCCGCCTATCCCTTAGAAAAACGGGCCTTTCGCGGCCCTTCCGGCAAAGGTGGAAACGCCAAAGTTTTCCACAGGGCGCAACGTGCGGAAATCGTTGGATTTCGGGCACTTTCGATACCCATCGGCACCGATCGGCGCACTCTGGGCCAGCCACCCTCGACGTCCGTGGATTCCGCCAACCGCTCCATTGCGGCCGGGGCGAAGAGTGCGCAGCTTCGGGATACAACTCGATCTGCGACGTACACGTATACCAACGCTGCGCAACGACTTACGTGCTTCGCGCTCTGATTGCGCCGCGCACCGTATCTTGTAGCAGGAGGTGGGTTGCAGTCGCGCGTGATTCAGAATCGGGAGAGTCGGGAAATGGCTGGGTACCCCGGAAGGGCAGGCGCGGCGCGGGTTTTTGCCAGATCGCGGTACCACTCCGCGGATCGGAGTTATCCACATCGTTGTGGAGAAAACTCGGGGCGATTTGGGCTAAGTCCATGTACCGTATCCACTGAACCCGCGCGGCCCCTGGATTGCCGTGCGACGACGCACAGAGTTCGTCCAACGCACCCGCACGCCCGGAGCCCGCGATGCCCCACCCCGACCCCTCCACCACGACGATGCGCGTGGCAGTCACCGGCTCCTCGGGTCTGATCGGCGCCGCGCTGGTGGAGCGGCTCCGTCGCGACGGGCACCAGGTGGTCCGCCTGGTCCGCCGCCCACCGCGCGCCGGCGACGAGGTGCGCTGGGATCCCGAGTCCCGCTCGGTGGACGCGGCGGCGCTGGACGGCCTGGACGCGGTGGTGCACCTCGCCGGAGAGAACGTCGCAGGGCGCTGGACGGACGAGAAGAAGCGCGCCATCCGCCGCAGCCGCATCGACTCCACCCGGCTGCTGGCGGATGCCCTCGCCCGCCGTGCCCACCCGCCGCGCGTGCTGGTGTGCGCGTCGGCCGTCGGCTTCTACGGCAACCGCCGCGGCGATGAGGTGCTGCACGAGGGGAGTGGCGCCGGGAGCGACTTCCTGGCCGGCGTGGTGCGCGAGTGGGAGGAGGCTTCCGGACCGGCGACCCGCGCCGCCATCCGCGTGGTGAACCTGCGCTTCGGGGTGGTCCTCAGCGCGCGCGGCGGGGCGCTCGCCAAAATGCTCCTCCCCTTCCGCCTGGGTGCCGGCGGGCGCATCGGGAGCGGGCGGCAGTGGATGAGCTGGATCTCGCTCGATGACGTGGTTGAGGTGACGGTGCGGGCCATCACAGACGACGCGCTGCGCGGCCCGGTAAACGCCGTCGCGGGCGCCGCCACGAACGCCGACTTCACGCGGGCACTGGCGCGCGCGCTGCACCGCCCCGCGATCATCCCGGTGCCCCCGCTTGCGCTCAAGCTGGTGTACGGCAGCGAGATGGTGGATGGCACCCTCCTCGCCAGCCAGCGCGCCGAGCCACGCCGCCTCTTGGAAGCCGGCCACCGCTTCCATCACCCCGAGCTCCCCGACGCCATCCGCGCCGCGCTTGGGAAGGGTTAGGAGAGTCAACCGGGGGCGCGGTCACATTTCCGCGGTGCCGGACTCGGATGGGCCGCCGAGATCTTCGAACTGGTTGATCCGGACGGAGCCATGGGGGAACCGCGCGGTGATCTCGAGGTCGCCGCCCATGGCACGCAGGTACCGGCGCAGGGTGCTCACGTACATGTCCGCGCGCCGCTCCATCTTGGAAACCCCCGCCTGGTTCGTGCCGAGCACCTGCGCCAGCGCTTCCTGCGACAATCGCCGCGCCTGACGCAGTTCGTGCAGCGGGCACGCACAAAGGGCGGGTTCGGCGCGTCTGTGAGCTGAACACCGGCGTAGCGTAACACCGCTCCGCTGAACGCGTTGCCGTGTTCTGCCCGGGCGCCACCTCTTGCCTCAAGGGCGCGCCCCGATGTACGGGCCGCCCGGATGCGGCGGCCCCTGGACTCACTGAGCGGTAGGAGGAAAGATGGGCAACGTGAAGATGCAGTTCCGTGGTCTGGCGGCGTGCGGGCTGGTGATGGTGACGGCGGCGTGCGCCACGACCGCGGGGATGGAGGCTTCGGCCGGGGCAAACGGGGCGTCGGTGAACGCCTCGGCCACGGTGATGACGGACGCGAACGTGGCGGCGGTGGCGCACGCGGCCAACATGGACGAGATCCAGACGAGCCAGGTGGCACTCCGGCGCTCGCAGAACACGCAGGTCCGCGAGTTCGCGCAGATGATGATCACGGAGCACACCGCGGTCGACCAGCAGATGATGCGGATGCTGCAGGCCAAGAACATGACCCCGCAGCCGAACGCCCCCGCGCAGGCCGCCATGCAGGCGACGCAGGCCACGGTCGCCAACCTGAGCCAGCGCAGCGGGATGGACTTCGACCGCGCCTACATGATGCACCAGGTGCAGGCGCACCGCTGGACGCTGACCTCGCTCGACCAGTCGCTGATCCCCTCGACCCGCGACCCCGAGATGAAGGCCTTCCTGAGCACGCGCGTGCGCCCGGCCGTGGCGATGCACCTGGAGACGGCGCAGCGCATCAACGCGTCGGTGGGCGGCTCCGCGAGCACCGGCAGCTGAGAAGCACGCGGGGCCGAAAAACGGAGCGGGGCACGCCGATGATGGCGTGCCCCGCTCCTGATATGTGCTGCTGGAGCTTGCTACTGCGACGGAAGCTGTTCTACCTCGTCGGAGCGCGGCGGGCGGGTGGAGCCGCCACGCTGCAGGGTGCAGACGAGGGTGGTGACCTCGTCGAGAAGCTCGGGGGAAAGGCGGGGGTAGAAGCTGCGCGCCAGCTCTTCGATCTCCACCGGCGTGGAGCCGGGGCGAGCCGCGCTGCGCACCGCCAGCACCCGCGAGTCGCGGATGGCGCGGGCCGTCTGTTCGGTGCGCCGCTTTCTGGCAGCGGCCATCTCTGAGGCCAGATCCACAACGTCGGACATCGGCAACCCTCCGGGATAAAAGTGTGAGGGCAGGGCTCACCCTGCGCACTTGTGCTGAGGCAATATAACCCCTTCAGCGCATAAGTGTGCAGTTTATCCGGAAATCGCCGTGCGATCGCGCGATCAGCGGTCCCCGCCGCGTATCCACTTCTCCGTCGTGGGGGGCTGGAAGCGGGCCATCGCGTCAAGGAGCGCGGCGGGCTGCGCAGCCTCCAGCACCAGCCCGCGATGCGCCTCGCGGACGAATCCCTCGCGCACCGCGTGGTCGAAGAGGGCGAGCAGCGCGTCGAAGTAGCCATCGACGTTGAGGACGCCGCAGGGCCGCGCGTGGATGCCGAGCTGCGACCAGGTGAGCGCCTCGCAGAGCTCGTCGAGGGTGCCGTAGCCGCCGGGGAGCGCCACGAAGCCGTCGGAGAGGTCCACCATCAGCGCCTTGCGCTCGTGCATGGTGCCGGTGACGTGCAGGGTGGTGAGCCCGCGATGCCCCACCTCGCGCTCCATCAGCCCGCGCGGGATGACGCCGGTCACCTCGCCGCCGGCGGCGAGCACGGCGTCGGCGACCTCGCCCATCAGCCCCACCTTCCCCCCACCGTACACCAGACCGATCCCCCGCTCCGCCAGCAGCCGCCCCATGGCCCGCGCCGCCTCCGCGTACACCGGCCGCGTCCCCGCGCTCGACCCGCAGAACACGCACACCTGCTTCATCTCCATCGGTCCCCCGGCTCCTGAAACAGTGGCGAGTGAACTCGCTGCAACAACAGCACAAAGTCCGCCTTCGCGGACTCGGGGTCCGATGCCGGTGTGCACGAGCCGGCTTCAGCCGGCTTCCCGTCGTTCCAGCCGGGGGCTTCAGCCCCCGGTGTTCGCGCCCCCGGATCTCACGGCGGCGTTGCGGATGGTGCGGAGCATCTCGCGGCGGATGAGGCCGCTGAAGGGGCCGACGACGGTCCAGTAGGCGCGGAAGCGGCGGCGGCTGGAAGGGTCAGTGAGGCGCACGCGCGTTTCGGTGGCGAGGATGACCGGGCCGGCGGCGGGGCCGCGCAGGGTGAAGTTCCAGGCGGCGACCGCGTATCCTGGACGGTCGAACGCGGCGAAGTCGGCGGGGTCCACGCGCACGATGCCGCCGCTGGGAGTCCAGAAGCGCCCCACCAGACCCAGCACGATCTCGTCGCCAGGGGCTTCGGCCAGGATCACGAAGCCGGTCTTCACCAGCGCATCCATGTCGAGCCCCAGCCCCCGCCGAGCGGCACGCTTCCGCGAAAGAATCCCAGGGAGCGAGCGGAGCGCAAAGAGCGCCCGCACCACGGGCGAGCCCGCCAGGTCCAGCGAGCGCGCGGCCGCCCACACGCGCTCGGCGGGGGCGCGCACCTCCACCTCGTGGCGCGAGCTCACCTCGCCGGCGGGGAGGAAGCGGTCGATCAGCACGCGGGCTTTCGCGCGAACGCCACGCCTCCATCCTTCCAGCTCCACCAGCGGAGGAGCACCGGATCGTGGCGCTCCTCGCTGGCGAAGTAGACGGCGCAGCGCAGGACGTACAGCATGCACCGGTCGACGTGCATCCCCTGTTCGCGGCAGAGGTCGTCGTAGAGCGTCTGCGGATCGCGGCCGCGCAGCTCGTCCACGCGGCGGATGCCCAGGCGCCACAGGTCGTCCGCGATGGTGGGGCCCACGCCGGGAATGCGGCGCAGATCGCGGAGCGCGGCGGCCTTGAGAGAAGCGTTCATCGTGGCTCGCGAGCGAGGAGTGCAACCTTTTAGGGCGTTCGCACGTCCTAAAGATCGGGAGTGGATGCGCGGAGCGAAACCCGGGGGGGAATCGTCCCGTACCCATCTTTCAGAAGGCGTACGAAGCTCACCAACCCTTAATCCTTTTACCGCAACACGGTGAAGGAAGGGAAGGTACCACAGTACGAGCACCGGGCGGAATTCGAGAATGCCGACGCTACCCCCACCTCTCGCTTAATCGCGTCCTCCGGGTGGGCACGGCTGAGAACCCAGACCACGGGCTCGGGAAGTACGATGGGGGAAATGGGCGATGAAGCCCGTCGGCCGAGAGGCCGGCGGGCTTCTCGTTTTGGGAGTGCTAAGTGCTAAGTGCTAAGTGCTAAGTGCCAAGTGCTGTTCAGGACTTAGCACTTAGCACTTAGCACTTTCTGTTTCATTCCGGCAACGGCCTCGCCGTAACCTTCGCGGCACGGCGCAGCATCGCCCAGCCGACCGCCCCGGCCAGGATCGATGCGGTGAAGATGCCGATCTTGGCCTCGGCCACCAGCGCGCCGGGGGGGAAGGCCAGGGCAGAGATGAAGAGCGACATCGTGAAGCCGATCCCGCCCAGCCAGCTCACCGCGTGGATGGAGCCCCAGGTGACGCCGCGCGGAAGCTCCGCCAGCCCCGCGCGCACCGAGAGCCAGGCGAACAGGGTGATGCCGACCGGCTTCCCCAGCACCAGGCCGACGATCACGCCCAGCGTCACCGGGTGCGTGAAGGCGGCGCCCAGGTCCCCCTCCAGGCGGATTCCCGCGTTGGCCAGGGCGAAGATGGGGATGATGGCGAATGCGACCCAGTCGTGCAGCGTGTCTTCCATCCGCTGCAGCGTCGACTGCGCTTGGATGCACGTCGTCTCCAGGTCCTGGATGATGGCCTGCTGGCGGTGGCTGGTGAGGATGCGCTTCCCCTCCTCGCCGGTGTCGTCGAAGGCGTTCAGCAGCTTGCGGCCGCGGTCCAGGAACGTGTGCGTGTCGATGCGCGTGCGCACGGGGACGGTCATCGCCACCAGCACCCCGGCCACCGTGGCGTGCACGCCGGACTTGAGGAAGGCCAGCCAGACCAGCACCCCCACCAGCGTGTAGGTGATGGGAAGGCGCGCGCCCATCCGGTTCAGCAGCACGAGCACGCCCAGCAGCAGCGCGCCGATTCCCAGCGCGCTCCACGCGATCTGCTCCGTGTAGAAGAGGGCGATCACCAGCACGGCGCCCAGGTCGTCCACGATGGCAAGCGCGGTCAGGAACACCTTGAGCGCCAGCGGCGTGCGCGGCCCCAGCAGCGCCAGCACGCCCAGGGCGAAGGCGATGTCCGTCGCCATCGGGATTCCCCACCCGGGCGCTCCCTCGCCACCCGCATTGAACGCGGCGTAAAGGAGCGCCGGCACCACCATCCCGCCCAGCGCCGCGGCGGCGGGGAGGGCGGCGCGCTGCACCGACGCCAGCTCCCCCGCCAGCACCTCGCGCTTGATCTCCAGCCCCACCAGGAAGAAGAACACGGCCATCAGGCCGTCGTTGATCCAGTGGTGGAGCGAGTAGGTGAGCCCGAACCCGGGCACCCCCACCGTGAGTGGCGTCTCCCACAGGTGCTCGTACGATGCGCCCCACGGCGAGTTGGCCCACGCCAGCGCCACGATCGTGCTCACGATCAGCACGATCCCGCCCGCCGACGCGGTATGGAAGAAGTCCTGGAACGGCGAAAGGAGCCGCTCGATGGGTGTGGGGCTCTGGGGGGGCAGCGAGAAGGTCTGCTTCACGTCCATGGGGCGTGTCGTCTAGGTTCGGTGGTACCGGCCCGGCGCCGGCCCGGACAAGCTAACCCCGACCCCCCCATCCAGAGAACGATTGCCGTTTCGGGTCAGCGGATGACCGGATTGGGGAAACGTGGCTCAGATCCTCTCCCCGGCACGCAGCCGCGCCGACAGCTCCGCTACGTCCACGGCGGCGCCGTCCGGTTCGGGACGGGAATAGCGCGCCACCAGCTTCTCGAACACGGACGCGACCTGTCCCGCGTCGACCGAGTGCGCGACGAACGTCTGGACGGCGTGCTGAAAGGGCGTCTCCTGCTCGTCGTTGAGCAGCGCGGTCGCCAGGTAGAGGAGGATCTTTGCGTGCTCCTCCAGCGACAGCCCGGCCTTCTCCGCGTCCTCCCGCAGCGCCTCGCCGAGCTGGGGCGGCAGTTCCAGCGTGAGCCTCATGGTGCGCGATCTCCGGCTGCCGTTCAGGACGAATGGTCGTGGATGATCCGCCACCCCTCCGCCCGCCGCTCCAAGGCGAGGGAAAAGAGGCCGGTCGCATCCGCCTGCCCCGCGCCGCGCTCGGTGACGACGTAGCGCCCCACCGCCAGCGCGTTGCGGGGCCCCAGCATCCGCACCTCGATCCCCTCGAAGCGCAGCGTCCCGCGCACCCGTCCCGCGCCGAAGTAGCTCGTCTGGTACTGCGTGCGGATCGCCGGCTTTCCGCGCAGCAGCCCGCGGCTTCCCACGAACGTAGCTTCATCCGCGTACGGCACCAGGAAGGCGTCCAGGTCTCCGCGGTTCCAACCCTGGGTCGAGACCTCCAGCGTTCTCACGATCTCCCCCACCTCCTGCGCCGTCACGACGGGCGACGTGGCGGGCGGCGCGGGCGAGCACCCCGCGGCGGACAACACCACGGCGAGGGCGGCGGGGAGGGCGATGGGCTTCATGCGGGGGCGCTCCGAACAGGTGTGGTACGATGCGATGACCCGCGTGGGCTCTGCACGAATCCCGCCCGCGCGGTTCCCCCAACGGCGCAGAGGCGCGGAGGATGTCTCCGCGCCTCTGCGCTCCGTGGGCCGGCGGGTCAGCGTCCTTCGCGCGAGCGCGCGGCGACGCCGGCCAGCATGGGGTACGGGTTCACGTTCTCCCCCTGCCACCAGCGGCGCGGGTCATCCAGGCGCGACACGCTGAAGTGCAGGTGGTAGTTCCCGCGCCCGGCGTTCCCCGTGTCGCCCACGTACGCGATCACCTGGCCCCTGACGATCGGGAGCCCTTCGCGCAGCCCGGCGGCGTAGCGCTGGAGGTGCGCGTAGTAGTAGAGCGTCCGCCTGTCGCTGCCCAGCTGGTAGACGGTGACTCCGCCCAGCCCGCCCGTGCGCAGCTTGAAGATGGTGCCGTCGCCGGCTGCTAGCACGGGTGTGCCTTCGGGGGCCATGATGTCGATGGCGTTGTGCACGCGCCCGCCGGAGCGCGGAGCCTCGTACGTGTCGCGCAGCTGCTCGGGGCGGATGCCACGCACCGGAATCGCCAGCGACGCCCCCGGCGCGACGTACGCATGCGCTCTTGGACCGTCCGGCTCGGAGTTGCCCATGCAGGCGGTGCCAAACAGCGCGGCTGCCACGACGGCGGCGCGGCGCAGGCACCCCGGGAGGGGCCTGTGATCAGGATACATGATGCGGCGGGGATGGGGTCCGTCGGAGAGTCCGGGCGAGGTGCCTGGGGGGAAGAGCCTATACGGTGCGCTTTTACGGCCCGCAGCGCAAGGGTAGCGTTAAGTGGAGGGGGGCTGGGGCGAGTGAACTCGCAGCAACAACAGCACAAAGTCCGCCTTCGCGGACTCCGGGACTACCATTCGCCTTCGCCCACCGCCGCGGCGCCGCCACACCGTAGGGGCGCGATTTATCGCGCCCACCCTCCTCCTTCCTCGACCATCGCGCACACACCGATCCCGTAGGGGCGCCCCACGTGGCTGCCCGTGCCCTGGTCACGCGCCGCGGCCCGCATCCAGGAGCGAATGATTCGCCGCTGGAAACACACGAAGTCCGCCTCCGCGGACTCCGGGTCCAATGCCGCGTTTCTCGACCCGGCTTCAGCCGCCTTCCCGTGGTTCCAGCCGGGGGCTTCAGCCCCCGGCGACCACCGGCCGACCGGCCCCCGCCACCCCCTCACGGCAGCCTCCACCCCCTCCGCAGCCGCCGGTACTCCGCCGCGGGGAGCTGCACCAGCACCGGCCGCCGGCGCGGGTCCAGCCAGCGAAGGATGCGGCGGACGTCCTCTTCCGCGAAGGCGGTGCAGCCGACGGTGGGGGCGCCGGGGCGCGAGCGTATGTGGATGAAGATGCAGGACCCTCGCCCACCCTCCGCCGGCCCCGTGTTGTGATCCACCCACACGCCCCAGCGGTAGAGGCCGTCCGCGCGCCGCATCTCCTCATGGCTCGTCCAGTCCGGCGTGACGGTGTCGCGGTCCACGCGCTGGTTGTAGAAGCGCGACGCTGTGTCGTCCACGCACTCGATGCTCGGGTCGCTGGCGTGGTAGGGGAGCCGGACCCAGCGCGCCGAATCCGCGGGGGCGTAGCCGAAGGCGGAGCTCAGCCGAAAGATTCCCGCCGGCGCTTTCCCATCTCCCTCGCGCTTCACGGGGCCGGCGCCCTGGTCCGCCGCCGCGTGCAGCCCCGTTCCCCATCCCAGCCCGGTGCGCCCCACCGACGCGCTCATCGCCGCCCCCACCTGCACCCACGGCGACGATGGCGTGCGGCGCGCAAAGAGCCGCACGCGCGCCGTCGTCGCATCCCACCCGTCGGTCGTGGCGACGACTGCCTGCAACGGCGGAGCGGAGCCCTGCGCGTGCGCGGTGGCCGCGGGGAGCACCGCGGCGGCGAGCCCGGCGGCGAGGCAGATGCGGATCGAGATCATGTGAAGCCTGTGTTCAGGGGGAGCGGCGACGCTGGATGTTACCCCGGCCGGGGCCGCGCGGGCAACCCGTGGGGCACGCCATCTGTTTGCAAAATCCCGCACCCGGGCTATCTTCCCGCCATTCTTCCGCAGCCAACCGCCGCCCCCAGTGCCTTCATGACCATCCGCCTTCCCCGCCACGCCATACTGGCCGCCGCCCTCGTCGTGCTCACCTCCGCCGCGGCCAGCGCACAGTCGCCCATCGCCACCCGCGTGCCCGGGCAGCGGTGCGAGACCGTGCCGGACTCGGTGCGCGGCCCCACACCCGGGCAGCTCAACGAAAGCCGGCAACTCCGCGCGCAGCTCGTGGAGATCGGGCGGCGCAACGGCGTCGCCGAGCCGCAGGGGCTCCTCCTGGTAGACGTGGACAGCTCGCGCAAAGGAGTGCTCCTCTTCATGCACTCCAACTACCCGGAGCCGGGGGTGGCGCAGGTCACCGCGGCGGTCAACAAGTACATGGAGTCGCTCCCGCGGGGGCGCGGGTACCAGGCGCTGATCCGCGTGGATGGCGAGTACCCGGCAATCCTTCCCGGGCGCCACCACTGTGCCCCGGTGCTGCTGAACCAGCAGGAGCGCCTGGAGATGATCTCGCGGGCGGTGATGAACCATCCCGAGCGCGGCAAGCTCCCGGCGCCGGTCACGCGCCAGGCGGTGGTCCTCCTCGTCGCGAACCGCGAGGGCGGCGTGTCGCTGGCGGTGGTCGCGCGCTCCTCGGGCGACGAGTACCTGGACCGCGCGGCCGAGGAGATCGGGCGCAGGCTGCAGTTCGCGCCGGCGACGCTGGACGGCGTTCCCTTCGACGCGCGCTTCCGCTTCCCGGTGGGCTTCCAGATCCAGTAGCGCGCTGGCGCGGGTCTGGCCGGGGGAGTAGCTTTCCGCGCTTCCCGCACACCGCACCCGCTCGTACGCACGATGGAACTGCTGCCGCTGCTGACCGCCATAAGCCTGGGCTTCCTGCACGCGCTGGAGCCCGACCACATGGCCGCGGTCACCACCTTCGTCTCCCGCCGCCCGCGACCGCGCGAGGCGGTGGGCTTCGGGCTGCGCTGGGGGCTGGGCCACTCGGCGGCGATCCTGGTGGCGGGCTCCGCCCTGATTGCGCTGGGCATCCGCGTGCCGCAGGGCGTGGTCAACGGCCTGGAGTTCGGCGTGGGGACGATGCTGCTGGCGCTCGGGGCCTGGCTCCTGTGGAGCGTCGTCCACGGCGAGGCGCACGCGCTGGCCGGGGGCGACGACGATCCGCATCCGCACCGCCACGGCAGCCTGTGGGTGGGGATGGCGCACGGCCTGGCCGGCACCGCCCCGCTGGTGGCGCTGATCACCGTCACCGTCAGCAGCTCGCCGTGGGTGGCGGGGACGCACCTCCTCTTCTTCGGCGTGGGGACGACGGCGGGGATGGGGCTGTACGCCGCGGTGGCCGGCGCGGTCTTCCACCGCGCGCGGCACCGCATCCCCGCGCTCGGCGGCACGCTGCGTACCCTCACCGCGCTGGGAAGCGCCGTGCTGGGGATCTTTTGGATGGCCAACGCGATCGGATGAGAGGAACAGGGAATGGTTGAACCTAATCCCCTAATCTCTAATCCCTGATCCCTACCCTGGAGCACGCGATGACGGACGGCAGCGAAGCGGCGAACAACGAGGCGGCGGTCACGATCCTGGCCCGGCACAACGGACCGTTCGTGGTGGAGGGTCCCATCCGGCTGATCGACGCCGATGGCAACGAGTTCCCGGTGGTGGCCGGCAAAAAGGTATCGCTCTGCCGCTGCGGCGCCTCCACCCGCAAGCCGTTCTGCGACGGCACGCACAGCAAGATCGGCTTCGACGCCGCGGAACGCGCCGTGCGCGAGCTGGAGGAAGGAAAGGAGCAGGGTTGATGCGTCCCTGATGCGCATCCCCTGATTTGCCCGCATAACCGAGGAACCATGCCCGACTCCACCCCGATCGACCAACGCGGCTACACGCACCCCGAAGCGCTCGTCTCCACCGAGTGGGTGGCCGCGCACCTGGACGACCCCTCCGTGCGCCTCGTGGAGTCCGACGAGGACGTGCTGCTCTACGAGGTCGGCCACATCCTGGGCGCCGTCAAGATCGACTGGCACACCGACCTCCAGCACCCGCTGAACCGCGACTACCTGGACGAGGAGAGCTTCGCCCGCCTGATGCGCGAGCGCGGCATCTCGCCGGAGACGACGATCATCTTCTACGGCGACAAGAACAACTGGTGGGCCACCTACGCCCTGTGGGTCTTCCGCCTCTTCGGCCACGACCGCGTCAAAGTGATGGACGGCGGCCGCAAGAAGTGGGAGGACGAGGGGCGCCCCATGACCACCGACGCGCCGTCGTATCCCCCGTCCGAGTACCCCGTGCCGAAGCGGGACGACGAGCGGATCCGCGCCTTCCGCGAGGACGTGCTCCAGCACATCGGGCAGCGCGGCCAGCTGGTGGACGTCCGCTCGCCCGAGGAGTTCAGTGGCGAGAAGCTCCACATGCCGGACTATCCGCAGGAAGGGGCGATGCGCGGCGGACACATCCCGGGGGCCAGGAGCATGCCCTGGGCGCGCGCCGTGAACCCCGACACCGGCGAGTTCTGCTCCGCCGACGAGCTGCGCGCGCTCTACGAGGAGCAGCTCGGCCTCGATCCTGAAAAGCCGACGATCGCCTACTGCCGCATCGGCGAGCGCTCGTCGCACAGCTGGTTCGCGCTCACGTACCTCCTCGGCTTCCGCGACGTCCGCAACTACGACGGCTCGTGGACGGAGTGGGGCAACTCGGTGCGTCTCCCCATCGAGAAGTAGGAACAGCGGGCCTCACACAGAGACACAGAGCCACAGAGAGAACCGCAAAGGGTTTTCTCTGTGGCTTTCAGTTCGTTCTGTGTTCTCTGTGTGAGGCTGTTTTGCTTGAGCTTGGACGATGTGGAGGCTACCGTGCGATGGTCGCCGTTTGCTGTTTCCTCTATCCGGGCCCCCTCCATGCGCCGCACCGCGTTCTTCGCCCTGCTCGCCTGCGCTGTCGGATGCGCGACGCCCCCGCTCAGCGCCCAGCTCGCGCTCACGCACGCGAACGTGGTGGACGTGGAGCGCGGGGTCGTGCTCACGGACCGCACGGTGCTGATCTCAGGGAGTCGCATCGTGTCCGTGGGCACCGGCGTGCGCCTGCCGCGGGGTGCGCGCGTGCTGGATGCGAGGGGCAAGTACGTGATCCCGGGGCTGTGGGACATGCACGTGCACACCTCGCGCGAGGGGCGGGCGCGCCACTTCTGGCCGCTCTTCCTGGCGCACGGCGTCACGGGCGTGCGGGAGATGGGGAGCTACCTGGACACCCTCCAGCACTGGCGCGCGGCGGCGCGGCGGCCGGGGAGCGGAGCACCGCGCATCGTCTGGTCCAGCCCCATGCTCGATGGCGTGCCGACCTCGTGGGTGCACGGCTACGGCGTTCCCGATGCGGCACGCGCGCGCGTCGTCGTGGACACGATGCAGCGGCTCGGCTTCGACTTCCTCAAGGTCTACAGCCGCCTAACGCGGGACGCGTACTTCGCCATCGCTGCGCAGGCGAAGCGGCGCGGGATCCCCTTCGCCGGGCACGTGCCTCGCGAGGTGACCGCCGTCGAAGCGAGCGATGCGGGACAGCGCAGCATCGAGCACGTCCTCGACCAGCTGCACCTCGCCTGCACGCCGCGCGGCACCGAGCTGCTGGCGGATTTCACGAAGGCGCGCGAGTCGCTCGGGCGCGACGCGGATTCTACGCGGGCGGCGCTCGGCCGGCTTCAGACCGCGGTTGCCGCGGGGCCCGTGGAGGACGCGTGCCGGCCCCTGTTCGCGCGGATGGTGGCGAACGGCACCTGGATGACGCCGACGCTCGCCGTGACGCACGGCCAGGTGCCGCCGGACGCGCTCAAGGCCGACCCCCGCCTCCGCTTCGTGCCCCCTGCCCTGGCCGCGCGCTGGCGGAGCGCCGCCGCCGCGGCCAACCCGGAGGAGGTCCGCCTCGAGCGCCGCCTGGAGGCGAACGCGTGGAGGCTGGTGGGCCTGGCGCATCGCGCGGGAGTGGGCATCCTCGCGGGCACGGACGCGAGCGACGAGGCGTACGTCTTCGCCGGGTCGGGGGTGCACGACGAGCTCGCCCTGCTGGTTGGCGCCGGGCTCTCGCCGCTGGATGCGCTCCGGGCCGCCACCCTGAACCCCGCCCGCTACCTGGGCGCCCTGGACTCGCTCGGCACCGTCGCGCCGGGCCGGCTGGCCGACCTCGTCATACTGGACGCCAACCCGCTCGCCGACATCCGCAACACCACCCGCATCCACGCGGTCGTCTCCAACGGCCGCCTCGTCGATGCAGCCGAGCGCGCCCGCCTCCTCGCCCTCGCCGCCGCCGAGGCCGCCCGCGCGGGCACCGCCCCACCCGCGCGCCGCTGAGCCCCGCGCACGAAAAAGAGGCACGGAGAAGACGCTTCTCCATGCCCCGTGTTCGATCCCGCCCCCTTCATGCCGCCGCCCGAACCTCACCCAGCCGCACCCGCAGCAGCAGGTCGTGCAGCGCTGCCCGAGTCGCGGGGGTGGCCGCCTCCGGCAGGCGGCTGAGCTCGGCGGCATCGGCGAGGGCGCGGCACAGGCGGAGGAACTCCACCCGATGAAAGACCGCGTCCGCGTCGCCGAGCACCTCCTGCTCCGCGCCGGCCGTCTTGCGGTGGATCAGCTCCTCGACGTACGGCAGCCTCATCTCCACGTTGCACGCGGGAAGCGACGCCACCACCTCGCCGCTCCGCATCATCCGGATCCCCGTGAGGAGTACGCGGTAGACGTAGAGGAGGGGCTTCACGCGGCGCGGCTCCTCCTTCTCCCACAGCCGCCACTGGTTGTGCGCGAAGCCCAGGTAGTGCCGCACGCACCGGCGGGTGATGCAGCCGCGCGCGATCTCCTTCAGCTCCTCATGCTCGAGCGTGGTGTGCACCACGAGGGGCGAGTAGAGCTGCTCCAGCACGTAGCCGTTGTCGCGCAGCAGGAGCGCAGAGAACTTGCGCGCGTCGTGCGTCACCAGGTCCACCTCCGCGCCTCCACGCAGGTGGGCCCGCTTCACCGTCTCCTCCCCTTCCTCCAGCCCCGCCACCGCGGCGAGCGGCAGGACGTGGCATCCGCGCAGGTCCCAGTCCGAGTCGCCGGACGGGAAGCCGTACAGGTGCGCCCCGCTCACCGTGGCGAACAGGAGCGGATGGGGATGCGCGGCGACCTCCGCGCGCAGCCGTTCGTCCTTTATCATCAGCATGGGTTCACCCCCTTTGAGTGCGTTAGTGCGTTGGGATTTGTGCCCCGTCTCATGTCATCCGGAGAGAGCCGCCTCCGCTAATTCCGCGGTGCGCTCCCAACTCCTGCGGCGAGCGAAGGATCTAGCCTGCGAGGCGAGAGGACGGCAGGTAACGACGAGCCCCTCGTCACGCGCAGGCGATCCTTCGCTCCGCGCCACAGGTTGGAGGAACGCAAACGTCCGCGAAGCGCGTCGCTCAGGATGACAAGAAGGTAGTGCTGTCCTGTTTCTCCTGTCCCAGAGCGCAATAACGCACTCACGCATTAACGCACTTCCGTTCCCACCGCGCTGCGCCGTGCGCGGATCAGGTACCCGTTCGCCCACGCGTAGTCGGGGCGATCCGGGAGGCGCGTGGCCGCGAGCGCCGCGTCGAACTCGCGGTGAAGCGCCAGCCTCCAATCGTTCACTTGGTCCCAGGGCGCCGCGCCCGACTTGATGTGGAGCAGCGCGGCCCGATGCTCTTCCACCCGCACCGGAACGTGGCCGTCACGCAACGCCGTGATGCCGCTGATCAGCAGGCGAACCAGGTGCATGGCATGCTTCCACCTGGGCGCGCCCGTGTTGCGGAGGTCCTGCTCCAGCTTCCGGAACTGCGACATCACGTAGCCGTTGTACGTCTGGAAGACGATCTTCGAGAGGAATCGCCCCCGCTCGCGCAGCAGCTCCTCCGCCAGCGGCGCCGCGTGCTCCACCCGCGGGGAGTAGAGCACTTCCAGGATGTTGGGGTTCGCCTTGAGCGCGAGCCCCAGGAACTTCCCCACCTCCCAGTAGCACTCCTCCGTCGCGACGTTCTCCAGCTGCTCGGGCACGCCGTAGAGCGACCAGTGCAGCTCGGCCGGGGGCAGGTACACGCCGCGCCGGTCCACGTCCGACTCCTCGTCGTCCAGCCCGTACGCGCGCGAGCCAACCACCACGCGCAGCATCACGTGCTCGTCCAGCGAGTGGTCGCGCAGCACGCCCCCCAGCTCCGCCAGCGTCTCCGCCTGCACGTGCTTGCGGATGGTGAGCTCCGTTCGGTGGAGCGACAGCTCCGTCCCGTCCACCAGGCGCACGCGATACGCGTGCGTGTGGTCCGTGGGCGCGCCCACCACCTTGCCGACGGAGCCCGCCGGCGCCGGCGGCCGGCCCGCGCCCGTTGCCGCCTCTCGCCGCAGCACGACCTGCGTGCCCGCGGGAAGGATCAGGTTCAGGTTGTACGTCATCGTATGCCCATCCCGGGGGCGTGCCGCGCGGGCACGCCCCTCGTTGTGTGTGTCGTTGAGTCGTCGGGCGGGATGGCGGAGCGGGAGGGAGGCGCGGGGATCAGTCCTTGTACGGATCCACCTCCCCCGCGCCGGCCATCGCGACGATCAGCGGGCGCAGCGTGTGCCGCACCTGGATCGTGTCGCCCTGCGCCTGGAGTACTTTGGGAAGGCGGCGGTACGCCTGCGGCGCCTCGTCCAGGCCGCCGCCGCGCAGGATCACCCCGCGCTTCCCCAGCCACTGCTGCAGCATCTCCTGCGAGATGCGGCCGGGGCTCAGCACCTTGCCGCGCCGGTTGCGCTTCCCGGCAGCGGCGGTGCGGCTCATCACCCGCCCCGCGCCGTGGACGGTGGAGAAGAGCGATTCCCGCTGTGCCAGCGCCGTCTCCTCGTCCGGCGGCGCGGCGTTCCCCTCCAGGATCACCGCGTCGTCACCCATCGAACCGCCCACGAAACCTTTCTGCCCCGGGAAGGCCGGCGTCGCGCCCTTGCGGACCACCACGTACTCCGTCGGCTCGCCCTCTGGGGAAACGTGGGTCTCCTTCCAGGCGTAGTTGTGATGGTTGTGCACCAGCTCCAGCTCCTTTCCGCCCAGCAGCGCCACCACCTTGCGCGCCACCCACTCGCGCCCGGCGTACGCGTACTCCCCGGCGAGCTGCATCAACTGCCAGTAGTCGTGCCCCAGCGGCTGATTGATGTCCAGGAGCACCTCCTTCTCGGCAGCCCGCTCGCCCCACATCCCGCCCTGCGACAGCGACAGGTACGCGCTGGCGATGGTGTGCCCCAGCCCACGGCTCCCGAAGTGCACCCCCACCCACACGGCTCCGCTCTCGTCCGCGAAAACGTCGACGTAATGGTTGCCGGAGCCAACCGTCCCCAACTGGCGGCGTGCCTTCTCCTGCAGCGTCTCGCGGTAGCCGCCGCCGGTGTTGGGCACCGCGTACCACGCCGGGTCCAGGAAGAGCGGGTGGTCGACGGGCGCATCGTCCGCGTTGTTCTTTCGCCCGATCCCAAACGAGATGGTCGACGCGATCTCGTCCGCGAGGTTGTTCGCCAGGTTGTTCTGCGCCAGCCGGTGCGGATTCCGCTCGATCTCCTCCAGCGACACGTTGCGCGTGATGTCCTCCACGCGTAAGTCTGTGCGGATAGCCGCGTTGCCGCAGTTGTGCACCACCACGCCGGACGCGAGGAAGCAGTGCGCCGGATCGCCCGTCACCACGTCGTAGACGAGGGACGTTCCGCTCGGCTCCACGCGCGACACCGGCACCCAGCAGACCTCACCCTCCGCCTGCGCATCCAGCGCCTCGCCGGGTAGGCGCCGCGAGCGCCCACGATCGTCGTAGAACGAGTGATACGCGAAGCCCGGCGAGACGCGGAACCGCTCCGACACGTCCGCGACCGCGGTCCGCCACGGAACGCCCCGGCCGCGCAGCGCGCGCGCCTCCTCCTTGGCCGCGTCCCGGTTCGCCGCGTACGCCAGCCCCTGCAGCGCGACACTCGCCGCCGTTGCCGCGGCCACGCGCTTTTCCATCGACCGGCAGAACCCCACGTCGCGCATGAACCGGAGCTGCTCCGCCTTGCCCCCCAGGATCTGGAGCACGGAGATTACGCGATCCCCGCGCGCCGGCCCGCTGGGCGCCACCGACACCTCGAACTCCAGCGACCGCAGGAGTCCCGCGATGAAGTCGATCGCGTGCGTGTGCCGCCCGGACTGCTTCAACTGGAGGTTCGGCACCGTCCCGTTGCGATGGACGCGCGGCGTCATCATCTCCGCGCTCGCGAAGGCGGAGAGGAAGTGCGCGCGGGCCCAAGCAGGCATCCGCATCAGCCACGGCATCGGCTGCGCGGCCCAGTCCTTCTTACCGACCGGCGATCCGAGGCCCGCAAACAGCGCGTGCAGCGCGGTCGAGCCGACGTACATGTTGATCTCTTCGCGCCACCCCTCCTTGCGGCGGCGCCGATGCTCACGCGGCTCGAAGCCGAGGCGCCGGAAGTCGGCGCGCAGGTCCTCCGCGTCCGCATCGTTGAACACGTACAGCGAGACCCTCTTTCCATCCTTGCTGAGGTGCCCGTCGCCACTCGCGTAGCCGAGCAGCCGGAGCAGCGCGGGGAGCCGGTCGTCCGTGGCGCGGAGCGGGAGGAGTCCGCGCTTTGACAGTTCGTCACGCGCGCGGTCGTTCGGGACCTCGAAGGCGACGTCGCACGCGGGCTCCTCGTACGGGAGCCCCGCGTAGGGCGTGCAGGCGATCGCGTCGTCCAGGCCGAGCTGGTCCGCACGCTTCCATCCCGCCCAGGTCAGGATCTCGTGGTCCGCCGTCGCGCGGATCTCACGTCCATTCCCCAGGGTGATCGCCAGCACCTCGCGCTCCCCCCGCGGCACCGCGCCGAAATGAGGCGAGACGGGACGCACCGAGGCTCCGTCCCAGCACACGATCGCGTCCGCATCCGTGACCTCCTCGATCGGCTTCGTGAAGCCGTCCGTGGTGATCACCGGCGTACGGGCGGCAAGGCACGCGATGTCGAAGCCCACGCCCACCACCGACACCTTGTCGCGGTATGCCGCTACCCCGCCGATCGGCATCGTAAAGCCCACGTGCCCGTCAGCCAGGAGCGCCGCGCGCTCGGCACGCTGCGCCACGTCAGAGAGCTGCCGGAGCGTGCCCTCCTCGTGCTCGCCGAACATGACCGCGTTGGTCCCTACCCGTCTCGTCAGCATCGTAGTTCTCCATGAACTGCCGTTTCACACAGAGGCATAGAGGGGGACAGGCACAGAAAAACCTTTTCAATCCTTCTTTCGCCGTTTCCTCTGTGCCTCTGTGTGACGCGCAGGTTGCGGTTCAGTACTCGTCGTCGTCCCACCGCCGGTCGGCCTTGTGCTCGCGGCGCAGGGCGCGGTTAAAGGTGCGGTCGCCGGCGCGCTGCAGCTCGGTGGACTCGCGGATGGCATCCACCGAGCGCGCGAGCACCCAGGCGCGAGCGCCGTGCCGGTCCACGAACTTGAGCCAGCGCGGCCGCCAGAACCGGCCCAGCGCGCGCCCCAGCTCCCGCGCCGTCTCCGGAGTCACGTAGTAGCTGTCGAACTGGGTCGCCACCACGAAGTAGTCCCCCGCGGGAAGCTCCTCCTCTGGACTCTCCTGTCTTTCTCGCGTGTGGTTCATCGTGCGTTTCGGTGCGGCGGGGACGAGCCTCGTCCCCGCCCGGTTGGGCGGCCCCGGCGCGGGGGAAGGCCGGGGCCGCCCTCTAGCGCGCGAAGTCCGCGATCAGCTGCGGCGTGGCGGCGTCGAACCCCACCACGTCCAGCATCCCGGCATCCTCGGGGTCCGCGATGGTGAAGCCGTTGGACGCCATCCCCACGACCACCAGCTTCGCGGGGACCCCCGTGCGCTCCCGGTACCGGCGGAGCGCCTGCGACGGGTGGACGTCACCCGCCCAGGTCTCGTTGTCCGTGTAGATCACGAACAGCTCGACCTCCCACCCCTTGTCCGCCGCCTCCAGCATGGGGAGCGCGCAGTCCGTCCCCCCGAAGCTGAGGGACGACACCTGGCGGACAACGTCGTCCAGCCGCTGCCGCGGCGAGATCGCGAGCGGGGTGATCGCGCTGGGGAAGGCGTCGTGCATCGAGCGCGCCCGCCCCGACGTGAAGGCGGTGAAGAAGTGCCGAGGCTCGGTGGCCGCCGTCACCAGCGCCATCGCCGCCGAGGCCTCTCGGCAGCTCAGCCCCTCCAGCCCGTGCACGTTCGACCCCATGGATCCGGAGACGTCCAGCGCCAGCATCACCCGGCGGAGTGAGGGCTCCACCCCCGCGAAGGCCAGGTAGAAGGCCGCATCCAGCGCGTCCACCACCTGCGCCACCGGCGTCCACGTCCCCTTTCCGCGCACCCCGCGCCCGGACGCGTACGTCCGCAGCGCCGAAAGGACCTGCACCGGGTGCACGCGCGCCCGGCGCAGCACCTCGCCGTCCGCCAGCCGCGCGGCGACGGCGGCGGAGGCATCGCTCCCCGGCGCCAGCACGCCCACGCGGGTGAGCGTCGCCAGGTTGCGGACCAGCGCGGTGAGCGGCATCTCCTCCACGAGCGCCTCCCACACCACCGCGTGCTGAAGCAGCGGCGTGGGCACCATCTCGCGCGTGAGCCGCGCCTCGCGGACGATGGCCGCGGCGCGCGCTGGGTCGATCTCAGCCTCGGCGTGCAGCGCATCGACGGCGCGGACCTGCGCCAGCGCGTCGGAGGGCTGCCCCTCCTCCAGCGTCCCGCCGGTGACCGTGCGCCGGAAGAGCGCCCGCTGCTCGTCGCTGCGGGGTACCGGGTGCGCCAGCCGCAGGGCGTCGCGGTGCGACCACCCGTCGCGCTGGGGGTACTTCAGGAGCTGGTGCGCCAGGTCGCGCTCCGGCCGGTCGGTGTACCACGCCGCCACGGCCCGCCGCACCCCGCGCCCCCACCCGCGGAACCCTCCCACGAACCGGAGGAAGTGGAAGAGGTGCGTCCCCGTGCGCGCCACCCGCGGCAGCGCCTCGAGGGCGACGGCCCGCGTGACCGCGTCCCCCGTCCCCGCCGCCATCGCCAGGGCAAAGAGCGCGGGGTCGTTTCTGGGCGCCCGGCCCCCGGCGCTCACCTCCACGATGCGCCGCACCACGCGGGGCCCATCCTCCGCGATGCACTCGGCCACGGCGCGGGCGTTGTCGACCGTGAGCTCGCGCTCGCCGACGTAGTAGGTTCCGCCCTCGGTCCCCAGCACGAGGAACCGGTCGAGCCGGCTCCACGGGTCGAGGGTCCAGGTGTACCCTCCGGCCGAGTTGGGCACCTGCGCCGACCCGGGGATCGGCTCGGACTGCCGCGTGACCAGCGCCCGGAGGCGGGTGGCCACGTAACGCGTGAAGTCCAGCATGTTCGCCTCCTTTTCCGTTGGAGGTGGATGCGCCGGCGCCAGGGTGGCGCTTCGGCGGTGGCCCGCGGCGCGGACGAATGTCTCCGTTCGGTCGAGTGGACCGGAGTCCACCGCTTTGACATGCGGTAATCGAACGGATGCGGCCCACGCCGCGGGCCTTCTTGCTGCTGCCGGGATGCAGATTTTGGGATTCGAACCCTGGCCGACCAGATAACCCTCGTCCATCGACCCATCCGCGGATGTGCACGGGAGCGGAAAAGGGATCGACCGCTGCACCCCGGCATCATGCGTGTGCACCCGTGAGACGCGGACAAAGTGCGCCGGTCGGCCCCGGGTTGCATGTTCCGGGATCCTTTTTGCAAGGGGGGAGCGATAACCGAGACGGCATCGGCCCGCGTCCCACGGGTGTTCGTCCTTCGGGTTGAGCCGGCGGGACACGAGCCCGCGGCTCCGACATCATCAGCCAGGCAGGCGCGGGACGCAAACCGCGCCTGCCCTGCTTCGTGTGCACCCGTGGGACGCGGACAAGAGTGCGCCGATCGACGCGTGTACGCTGACGTGCAAGGAAGCGGTCGTTAACCGAGTCGGCATCGGCCCGCGTCCCACGGGTGTTCGTTCTGTCAAATGGACCTGGCGGGATTCGAACCCGCGACCACTTCCGTGCCAGGGATAACCCTTTCACATCGGCCCGGCCGAAGCCGGACGAGTGTCGTGAAGGGCAAAAGTGCTCTACCAGGCTGAGCTACAGGTCCACCGCTGCGCCGTCTGTACCCCCCGCGCACCCCGCAGCCGGGCACGTGGAGACCTTCGATGGAAACCCGGCGGGACTCGAACCCGCAACCCCCGAATCCGATAAGCCCCGGCCGCCGGCCCGCGCATGGCGGGCGAAGAGAGTTGGCGAGGCAATCCGGTGCTCTGTCCAGTTGAGCTACGAGCTCCATCCACTGCGCCGTCTTTGCCGCCTCCCGCGCCGCCCCGCAGCCGGGCGGCGTGGTGTGTAGATGGGAAGCCCGGCGGGAATCGAACCCGCGACCTCCGGATTAGCGATGAGCCTCCACCTGCGGCCCGCGAGCGGACGAGGATCGGGGAGGCGAGAGTCCGGCGCTCTGACCACTGAGCTACAGGCTTCCCGGCAGGGGTGGCCAGTGGGGCTCGAACCCACAACCCTCGGGCCCACGACCCGATGCTCCGCCAGTTGAGCTATGGCCACCATTGTTTGCTCGGGTTGGGCCGGCGGAAGCGATCCGCCTTACGCCCGGGGGTCGCGTTTGTCCCCGGGGTGGGGCATCACGCCCCGCCGGCCCGTCACTCCAGTCGCTGCTCGTTCAATTCATCCACCTCCTGGGTCCCGGGTTCCTGAATGCAGATCGCCCCGCCCGGCAAAGTGCGCGGGCGGGGCGACGTGGATCGCTCCCTGTGAAGCTCCGGACTGGCTAAGCGCCTCTGGCGCCGCCCCCGGGACTTCCCGCGCTGCAATGTTCGCGACCGAATCGATCGCTTCCTTCCTGTCGCACGCTATCCTGCGTCATCCCCACACCCCGCGACCCGCCGCGAATACCGCGGATGGTGTATGGATGCGCCTCACCCCCTGCGCGATGGGCACACGCCCGCGCGACACCCCGCGGCTGTGCCGGGGCCGGATTGCTGGTGAGGTGGAGGAGCTGGGTCATCGAAAGCTTTCTTCCCTTTCCGTATCGTTCGCGCCAAACGTGCGCACGCAGGTTCCTGAAAACAAAAATCGCGCCGCCGATGTCCCTGCCGAGCTGCGCCATGCGCTGCATCGTCGGCTCCCTGCCCGCCGCAACGGCGAGCTCGGAGCCAGGGTGACATCGGGACGCGACTCCCGTGAGACGCAGAGTGTAAACGGGGGATTGCGGGTTGTCAACCCCTTTGGCGGAAGTCTCACGCGAAGGCGCAGAGACGCGGGAGAGAACTGCGACTGCATGGCTCACACAGAGACACAGAGCCACAGAGAGAACCGCAAAACGCTTTCTCTGTGGCTTTCAGTTCCTTCTGTGGCCTCTGTGTGATGCTTTCTGCGTTGTTCTCTTCCCTGCGTCTCTGCGCCTCTGCGTGAGACAAGCCGGAGCCCCGCCCCGCGTCAGGCGCCCGCCGGAGACACGGCGCTCGCCCGTGCGCGGGCACCATCCACCAGCGCGCCCGCCACGTACGCGAGCAGCGCCGCTGCAAGGGAGACGAGGTAGGGATACGGCAGCCCCAGCACGTACGCCCCCAGCACCCACGAGCCGACACCCGCCAGCAGCGACGCCGCCGCGCTCACCGCACCGCCATAGCGCGAGAAAAGGCCGATCACCAGCGTCACAAAGATCCCCGCGCTCCCGAACGACGACGCCTCCTCCACCAGCGCGTACACGCCCTCCGCGTACAGCGCCATCACGTATGCCACCGCGCCCAGGAGCGCCACGCCCCAGCGCGCCACGCGCACCTTTTGCTCCTCCTTCATCTCCGGCCACAGCGGCACGATCAGGTTGTGCGACAGGAGGCCGGACGCCACCAGCAGCGCGCTGTCCACGGTGGAGAGGATGGCGGAGACGAGGGCGCCGGCGAAGATCACGTACAGCAGCCCGGGGAGGTACTGCGCAGCGACGCGGGGGAGGATCTGCTCCGGGTGCTCCAGGCCGGGGACGAGCGCCGGGCCCATCAGCCCCAGCGTGACCGGGATCATCCCGAAGAGGAGGTACATCCCCGCCGCCACCAGCGACGAGTTGCGGGCGATCTGCGGCGTGCGCGTGGCGATGATGCGCTGCACCAGCTCCGCGGCCAGCACCGAGCCGCACAACGGCACCGCCCACGCCTCCACCGTGGCCAGGAGCGGCGTGCCGGGCCCGCCGAAGAGACGGAGCCGCTCCGCCGGGATCTGCCGGAGCGGCTCGAGCCCCGTGTCCGCCAGCACCACGAAGAAGAGCACCGCCAGCCCGATCATCAGCGCGATCCCCTGCACCAGGTCCGTCCACGCGTCCGCCAGCATCCCGCCGAATGCCGTGTACGCGATCACGATGGCCGCGGCCAGGGTGATCATGGCCGTGACCTCGGCGCCCGATGCGCCGCTGAGCACCTGCCCGAAGGCGCGGATCTGCGCGGCGGCCCACAGCAGCGAAGTGGGGACCATGAGCACCACGGCCAGCCGCTCCACCCCCGGTGAATAGCGCTGGCGGAAGAGGTCCGCCAGCGTGGTCAGCTCGCGCCTCCAGAGGGGGACCGCGAAGACCAGCCCCATCACCAGGAGGCACGCGGCGTAGCCGAACGGGTCCGCCGTGCCGCCGCCCAGCCCGTCGCGGTAGATGGCGCCCGCCGCCCCGATCGTCGTCTCCGCTCCGAACCAGGTGGCGAAGATGGTGAAGATGGCGAGCCCGTACCCCAGGCTGCGCCCCGCGATCAGGTAGTCCGTCTCCGTACGGATGCGGCGAGACACGTACATACCCACGGCGAACTGGAAGCCCACATACGCCAGCACGCCGAAGAGGACGAGGTTCACGCTGCGTCGTCGTTGAGTGCCATGATCCTTTCCCTGGTCGAGGCGGCGGAATTGTACCTGGTCTCCGAGCCCCCAACAATGATATCTAACGGCTGGTCTCACGCAGAGGCGCAGAGACGCAGGAGAGAAAAGATGAACAGATCTCACACAGAGCCACAGAGCAACAGAGAGAACAGCAAGAAAGGTTTTTCTGTGGCTTGCAGTTCCCCTCTGTGGCCTCTGTGTGAGCTTTCCTGCAGTTCCTTCTGCGTCCCCGCGTCTCCGCGTGAGGCTTGCGGTTCAGGAGGTTCGCAGATCGAGGATGCTGGACGCCGGGGCACTTGTGCGCGCTCGCACGATGCCTACCTTCCCAACCCATGCGTACTCGCACCTTCGCCGCCGTGCTGGCGGCCACATCGATGCTCTGCGCGAACGTGGAGCAAGCCGCCGCCCAGCCCGCCGCGGAGTACGGCGGCGCGGCGGGGCTGGGGCTCTCGCTGCGCAGGCTGGGCGTCGCCAAGCGCGTGCTGATGGTGGGCGCCCACCCCGACGACGAAGACACCCAGCTCCTGGCCGCGCTCGCGCTGGAGCAGGGCGCGGACGTGGCGTACCTGTCGCTCACCCGCGGCGAGGGGGGGCAGAACGGCATCGGCCCCGAGCTGCACGAAGCGCTCGGGCTGCTGCGCACCGAGGAGCTGCTGGCCGCCCGCCGGGTGGATGGCGCGCGGCAATTCTTCACCCGCGCCTACGACTTCGGCTTCTCGCGCAACGCCGAGGAGACGTTCCGCCACTGGCCGCGCGACGAGGTGCTGCGCGACGTGGTGTACGTGGTGCGCCGCTTCCGCCCGGACGTCATCATCCCCGTCTTCAGCGGCACTCCACGCGACGGCCACGGCCACCACCAGGTCTCCGGCATCATGGCGCGCGAGGCCTTCGCCGCCGCAGCTGACCCGGCACGCTTCCCGGAGCAGATCGCGGCCGGCCTGCGCCCGCACCGCACCGCCAAGCTGTACCAGTCGCTGCGCGGCGATTCCACCAACGCCACGGTGCGCCTCGCCATCGGCAACCTGGACCCGCTGATCGGCCGCTCCCCCTTCCAGTTGGCGATGGCGAGCCGCTCGCGCCACCGCTCGCAGGACATGGGTCGGCCGGAGACCGCCGGGCCGCGCTGGGGCTACCTGCGGCGCATCCTCCCGGCGCCCACGGGGCCGGAGCGGTCGATGTGGGAGGGGATCGACACCACGGTGGCCGGTGAGAACCGCGCCCTTACGCGCTACGAGACGCTCCTCCTCGGCACGCGTGTCGCTCTGAACCCGGGGACGATCGACCGGGGCTCGACGGGCGATCCCATGGTGGGGCTGCTTGCGTCCGCGCTCCAGGCGCTCCGCTCGGCGGGTGCATCCACCGAGCCGGACGCTTTCCGCCGCGCCGCCGAGATGCGGGATGCCGAGGATGCCCTCGCGCGCGCTGCCGGCCTGGTGCTGGACGGCATCTCCGACGATGCGCGCATGGTTCCGGGGCAGACGTTCACGCTGGACCTTTCGCTCTGGAACGGCGGACGGGAGCGCGTGACGGTCGCGGAGCTGCAGCCGCGCCTTCCCGCCGGATGGATGGCGGAGGCGGCGGCGCCGTTGCCGACCGCGCCGCTGGAGGCGGGCACCATCCTGACGCGCCGCTTCCGGGTGAGCATCCCGGCCAACGCGGCGGTCACCGAGCCGTACTTCCTGCGCCGCCCGCGCCAGGGCGACCTGTACTCGTGGCCCGCCGGCGATTCCGCCGCATCCGAGCCCTTTGACGCCGACCCCGTGCGCGTCTCGGCCCGCGTGACGGTGGCGGGCGCCGGGCTGGCGATGGAGCGCGAGGCCACCTTTCGCGAAGTCGACCTGCGCCAGGGCGAGCTGCGCCGTCCGGTGATGGTCGTCCCCGCCGTCTCGGTGCGGACGGAGCGCGCGGTGCGCATCCTCCCGCTCTCCGGCGAGCGCACCTTTCGACTGCGCGTGGACCTGGCGAGCGAGGCACCCGGCGGCATCGGCGGGACGCTGCGGCTGGAGCTTCCGGCGGGGTGGACGGCGCAGCCCGCCTCGCTCCCCGTGACCTTTGCCGCCCCCGGCGAGGTGAAGGAGGCCGAGTTCACGGTCCGCGCTCCCGCCGCCCTCCGCGCCGGCGACTACCCCACGTCCGCCGTCTTCCAGGCCGCGGACGGCCGCCGCTTCACCCGCGCGGTGCAGATGGTGGACTACACCCACGTCCGCGCGCGCCCGCTGTACTCGGACGCCGCTACGCTGGTGCGCGCCTTTGACGTGCGCGTCCCCGCGGGGCTGCGGGTGGGCTACATCGAAGGGGCGGGCGAGGAAGGCCCCGGCGTTCTCGCGCAGCTCGGCATCCGCCCCACGCTCATCGACGAGGATGCGCTGGCCGGCGGCGACCTGAACCGCTTCGACGTGATCGTGGCCGGGAGCCGCGCCTACGAGGTGCGCCCGGACCTCGCACGGCACAACGCCCGGCTGCTGGATTGGGTGCGGCGCGGGGGGACGTTGGTCGTGCAGTACAACAAATACGAGCTGATCGAGGGCAACTTCGCACCGTATCCCCTCACGATGGCCCGACCGCACGGCCGCGTAACCGACGAGAACGCGCCGGTTCGCCTCCTGGAGCCGTCGCACCCGGTGTTCACGACGCCCAACCGCATCACCGACGCGGACTTCGCGGGATGGGAGCAGGAGCGCGGCCTGTACTTCGCGGAGACGTGGGACCCGCGCTACACCCCGCTTCTGGAGACGGGCGACCCGGGCGCGGAGCCGCTGCGAGGCGGCCTGCTGGCCGCAAAGGTGGGCCAGGGGACGTACGTCTACACTGGCCTGGCTTTCTTTCGACAGCTTCCGGAGGGGGTGCCGGGTGCGTGGCGGTTGTTCGCGAACCTGCTGGCGTTGGGGAAGCAGGGGACAGCCGGCAACGGAGCCCCATGATGCGCACCTACACGATGAGCCTGATGACCCGACGCACCGCCGCGCTCGCCGCCGTCCTCCTCGCCGGGTGCGGGGATGGGCGCGAGACGCTGACCGTGTACTCGCCGCACGGACGCGACATGCTGCAGGCGTTCGAGAAGCGGTACGAGGCGCTGCACCCCGAAGTGGACGTGCAGACGGTGGACATGGGCTCGCAGGAGGTGCTGGACCGGCTTCGCAGCGAGCGCGCGAACCCGCAGGCGGACGTGTGGTGGGGCGCTCCCGCGGGCACGTTCGAGGACGCGGCGCGCGACTCCCTCCTTGCGCGCTTCACCCCCACCTGGGCCGCCGGCCTCCCCGCCGACGCAAAAGACCCAAGGGGCTACTGGTACGGCACTTACGTGACGCCGGAGGTGATCGCGTACAACTCCGCCATCGTCTCCGCGGCAGACGCGCCTAAGGACTGGGACGAGGTGCTGGACCCGAAGTGGAAGGGCAAGGTGCTGATCCGCGATCCAATGGCAAGCGGCACCATGCGCACCATCTTCGGGATGATCGTGGACCGCAGCGTACGCGCCACCGGCGACACGGCGCAGGGCTTCCAGTGGCTCCGCCGGCTCGATGCGCAGACCAAGGACTACGTCCTGAACCCCACGCTCCTCTACCAGAAGCTGGCGCGCCAGGAAGGTCTGATCACGCTGTGGGACATGCCGGACATCGACGCGCTGCGCGGCAAGTACCCCATCGCCTACGTCTTTCCACGCAGCGGCACGCCGTTGCTGGTGGACGCGGTTGCGGTGGTGCGCGGCGCGCCGAACGCGAAGCGGGCGCAGGAGTTCGCCGAGTTCGTGGGCGGCACCCCGGCGGTGCTGGCCGCCGCGCGCGAATTCGCCCGCCTCCCCGCCCGCACGGACATCCCGGCCGATTCGCTCCCCGAGCGCCTGCGCCAGGCCCGCGCCCAGATCAAGCCCGAGCCCATGAACTGGGCGCGCCTGCAGCAGCGCTCGCCGGAGTGGATGCGGCACTGGGACGAGCACGTGCGGGGGAAGGGGAACTGATAGGGAATAGGGATCAGGGACTGGGGATTGGTAACCGCAACATCGCCCACTCCCCGATCTTTGTGCCCCCCGATACGCTGTTCCTGATCCCTAATCCCTAATCCCTGATCCCTGCTTTTCATGCTCCGCCTCGACTCCCTATCCCGCCGCTTCGGCGACACCACCGCGGTGGACGACGTGTCGCTGGAGGTGGCGGCGGGGGAGTTCCTCACGCTTCTAGGGCCCAGCGGGTGCGGCAAGACGACCACGCTGAGGATGGTCGCCGGCTTCGAGCATCCCACCTCGGGGCAGGTGTGGGTGAACGGGCGCGACGTCACCGCCCTGCCACCGCAGCGGAGGGACGTGGGGATGGTCTTCCAGAACTACGCGCTCTTTCCGCACATGGACGTGGGGGAGAACGTGGCGTTCGGACTGCGCGCGCGCGGCGGGCGCGACGTGGATGCTCGGGTGTCGAGAGCGCTGGAGCGGGTGGAGCTGGCGGGATACGAGCGGCGCAAGGTGCAGGAGCTCTCCGGCGGCCAGCAGCAGCGCGTGGCCCTCGCGCGTGCGCTGGCCCCCGAGCCGCCCCTCCTCCTCCTCGACGAGCCGCTCTCCAACCTGGATGCCGCCCTGCGCGAGCGCACCCGCACCGAGATTCGCGCGCTCCTCAAGGAGCTGGGGATGACGGCGGTGTTCGTGACGCACGACCAGGAGGAGGCCTTCGCCCTTTCCGATCGCATCGCCGTGCTGAACGGCGGCAGGCTCCAGCAGCTCGGCACGCCGGAGGAGCTGTACGCGCGCCCCGCCAACCCGTTCGTCGCGTCGTTCCTGGGCCGCGCCAACTTCTTCCCCGCCACGGTGGAATCGGAGGAGGGCGGGATGCTGCTCTGCCGGCTGGAGTCGGGGCAGCGCTGGCGGGCGGTGCGCGCGGACGGGGCGGGCCAGGGGGCCGCTGTGCGGCTGATGGTGCGGCCGGAGGCGATGAGCGTCGCGGGCGCGCCGGAGGGCGATGCGCTCGATGGACACGTCCTGCACCGCCGCTTCGCCGGCTCGGCCACCTTTTACCGCGTCGGGTTCGCGGACGGGAGCGAGGCGCTGGTGCAGGGTGGCCCCGCGGACGCATCTCCGGGCCAGCCCGTGCGGCTGACGCTCGCCGCCGGCGCATCGGCCGTCGCGTACCCCGCGTGAGCATCCGCATCGAGCCGCTGCGCGCGGACGACGAGGCGGCGCTGCGCGAGGCGGCGGAGCTGCTGGTGGACGGGTTCCGCGAGGACTGGCCGGATGCCTGGCCGGACCTGGAATCGGCGCTGGAGGAGGCGCGCGAGTGCACCGTCGGCGACCGCAGTGCATGGGTTGCGCGCGACGAGGACGGACGCGTGGCGGGGTGGATCGGCGGCATCCGCGCATACCGGGGGCGCGTTTGGGAGCTGCACCCGATGGTGGTGCGGCGCGACCTGCGCGGACGCGGCATCGGACGCGCGCTGGTGGAGGAGCTCGCGAACCAGGCGCGCGCGGCCGGGGCCTTCACGCTGACGCTCGGCACGGACGACGAGAACAACCGCACCACGCTCGGCGGCGCCGGCCTCTACCCGGGCGTGCTGGACAAGCTCCGCGAGCTTCGCGACCTGGGCGGCCACCCGTTCGCCTTCTACCAGCGCATGGGCTTCGAAGTCACCGGCGTGATCCCGGATGCGAACGGACCCGGCAAGCCGGACATCCTCATGGCGAAGAGCCTCCGGGGCCCCTCGTGAGCACCCAACTCCCCGCCCCACTCCCCATCCCGGTGGAGCGCGGCAGGACACGCACGCGCGCCCCCGGCGGATGGATGCTGGCGGCGCCGGTGATCGTCATCCTCGTGTGGCTGGTGCTGTACCCGAACGTGTGGGTGCTGGGCGACAGCTTCCTGGACGGCGGCCGGGCTACGACGGAGCACTACAGGCGGTTCTTCGGAAGCGGATCGGAGCTGCAGGCGCTGTGGAACAGCGTGTGGATCTCGCTGGCCAGCGTCGTCCTCTCGGGAGCGATCGGAATCCCGCTCGCCTTCCTATTCGCGCGGCGCGACTTCCCGGGGCGCAAGGCGCTGGGCGCGCTGGCGGCGCTCCCCGTGCTGCTGCCGCCGCTGGTGGGCACCATCTCCTTCCTCTTTCTGTACGGCGAGAGCGGGTTGCTGACGCGCTCGTTGCAGGCGTTGCTGGGGATGGCGGCGCCGCCCTGGCGGCTGAGCGGGCCGGTGGCGGTGCTGCTGGTGCACGCGTACACCATGTACGTGTACTTCTACCTCTTTACCGCGGCGGGGCTTGCGCGGCTGGACGGCGGGTACGCGGAGGCCGCCGCGGCGCTGGGGGCGGGGCGTTGGACGACGATGCGGCGCGTCACCCTACCCATGCTGGCGCCGGCGATCGGCGGGGCGGCGCTGCTGGTGTTCATGACGTCGATGGGATCGTTCAGCGCGCCGTACGTCTTCGGCGGGGGCTTCCGCGTGCTCACCACGCAGCTCTACGCCAGCAAGCTGAACGGCGAGTCGGGGCTGGTGGCGGTGGAGGCCGTGGTGCTGGCCGCGGCATCGCTCCTCTTCCTGGTGGTGCTGCAGCGGTGGGAGGCGGCGCGCGAGTACACCGGCGCGTCCAAGGGGCTGGGCGCCGCGCCGGCCGCACGCGGGCGCGGCGGATGGGGGATCACGCTGCTGGGCACGGCGCTGGTCGGCTTCCTCCTCCTCCCGCACGCCACCGTGCTCCTGGTCTCCTTCGTCCCGGAGGGAACGTGGACGATCGAGACGCTCCCCCCCGTCTACTCGCCCGCGGCGTACGGCGCGCTCTTCACCGATCCGCAGCGCCTTCGCCCCGTCCTCAACTCCCTGGCGATGGCGAGCGTCGCCACATTCGCCAACGTGGTGTTCGCCATGGCCGCCGGCTACTACCTGGCCCGTTCGCGCGCGCGCAGCCGCTGGGTCGTCTCCGCGCTGGTGACGCTGCCGTGGGCGCTGCCGGGGACGGTTCTGGCCGTGGCGCTCGCCTCCACCTTCAGCGTGCACCGGCCGCTCACCGGCCAGTTCGTGCTGGTGGGGACGTTCGCCATCCTCCCGCTGGCCTACTTCGTCCGCAACATCCCGCTGGTGACGCGGGCGGCGCTCGGCTCCTTTCGCCAGCTCGACCCCGCGCTGGAGGAAGCCGCCGCCTCGCTCGGCGCATCCCGCGCCACCGCGCTGCGCCGCGTCGTGCTGCCGCGCGTGATGCCGGGGATCGCGGCGGGAGCGCTGCTCGCCTTCGTCACGGCGCTGGGCGAGTTCGTGGCCTCCATCCTCCTGTACACGCACCGCACGCGCCCCATCGCCGTCGAGATGCTCTCGCAGCTCCGCGCCTTCGACTTCGGCGGCGCGGCGGCGTACGGCGTGCTCCTCATCGGGCTCGTGGCGATCGTATTCGCGTTCGGCTACCGCGGCGTGGCGGAAGAACCGGGCGGCTGACGAACCGAACGGCAGGCGCTCCGCATCCTCGTGCCTATTTGAGGGTGCCCAGCGAGGTTTCGCCGGGGAACGGGAGCACGGCGCGGGCGCCCGTCGCCACCTCCAGTATCACCATCTTGCTGCCCGACGTGCGGAACACGATGTACTTGCCGTCGCCGGACCAGTCGATGTTCTGGTCGCCGACGCCGGTGAAGGTAGATGAGAAGATGCGCTGCCCGGTTCCGTCGGGCTTCACTACGCCCGTCACGCTGTTGCTGTTGAACGCGACCAGGTCACCCAGCGGCGACCAGCTCCAGCTCGCCATCCGGGACTCGGTGAGCATGGTCGCCTGGCTCATCGACAGGTTGAAGGAGGAGTTGAGGTACGCCACCCGGCTCCCGTCGGGGGACGGGCCATACGCGGTGCCCCAGATCTCTTCCATCACGATCGAGGTCGGTTGGGGGTTGGTTCCGTCCGCGTTGGCGCGCCAGACCCTGGAGCTGTAGCTGAAACCACCGGCGGGGCGGCCGAGGAAAAACAGATACCGCCCGTCCCCGGAGAAGACCGGGTAGCCCCGGCTGTCCGTGGTGGAATCGGGATACAACGGGGTCACCTGGCCGGTGCTGGAAACGGCGTAGAGAGTCTGCTTTCCGCTGATCTCCCCCGCGCCCGCTACGATCCTGCCGTCCGGCGCCCAGTCGAGCCGGGAGATGGGGGCGGGGAGGCTGACGGTCGTGCGATTGCCCCCGTCCAGGTCCATCATCACCAGGGTGCGGACGTACGCGGCCGTCGTGCCGGCGATGCGCCCGCGCGGCAGGGCGACGATGGCGGCGCTGTCGGGGGAGAGGCCCGGGAACTCGGCACGCACGCGGTGCGAGCCGAAATTCGGCGTCGTGACCGTATTCCCCGAGACCGTCACCCCGGCCGAAGCCGTGAGCGTGGGAGCGTCCGGGCGCACGTTGCCAAGACGATCGGTGATGCTCGGACGCAGGGTGACCGAGGCGTCCATCAACACGAAGGTGTCGCGCGGGGCCATGACGACGCGCGCGGGGGCCCCGGGGGTGACGGTATACCGGGCGGTGTCCTGGTATCCGAGCGACGGCACGCTCACGGTGAGCTTCCCGCTCCCCGCGACGGTGCCGAACCGCACCCGCACGGCGGCGACGCCCTCTGCGTCGGTCGTATCCGTTATGACAGGAGCGAACACGCCGCCGGCGGCCGGGCCGGCCAGCATCGAAGGAATCCCGACCTGCCCGAGGTTCACCGACTGGAAGGTCACCGGTGTGCCGGATGCCGGCTTCCCGTTGGCGCCGACTACCAGGACGGTGAGCGCCTGGGCCGGCGTGGCCTGCACGGAGTCGGCGGTTCCCGCCCCCGCCGTTATGGTGAGTCCGGGGTCGAGCTTCGGCGCGGTGGGGTTGTCGCCGCACGCCGCATTGATCGCGGCCGCGGCCAGCAAGGCCACGAGGGCGGGACGCTTCGTCGCAAGGGTCACGTCTGGAACTCGGTAGCGGCGCGCCGGGAGAGGAGGGCGCACGGTGGACAGGAACCATGACGGATCTCTGGGCCCGGAGCGCCCGAGATGAGCCGATTCATCTGTTCCCAAAGCTAGCAAGCGGTGATG
The DNA here is from genome assembly GCA_036389135.1 of Longimicrobium sp. Lineage (NCBI taxonomy): Bacteria > Pseudomonadati > Gemmatimonadota > Longimicrobiia > Longimicrobiales > Longimicrobiaceae > Longimicrobium > Longimicrobium sp. The sequence continues at coordinate 119,073 of DASVQP010000029.1, read as the reverse complement.
TACTTGTACAGGAGCAGGTTGCGGCGGCGCGGGTGGGGCGAGGCGGCTGAACAGAAAAACCCATCACACAGAGAGCGCAGAGGGAACTACAAGCCGCAGAGAACCCCTTCTGCTGTCTTGCTGTTCCCCTCTGTGTCTCTGTGTGAGACCTGCCGTACCCTGCGTTACTCGGACCTCAGCGCGACCATGGGATCCACGCGGCTCGCGCGGCGGGCCGGAATCCAGGTGGCCAGCAGCGTCATCCCGAGGAGAAGCGCGGCCACTCCTCCGTACGTCAGCGGATCGGCCGCACCCACGCCGAACAGCAGCGTGGAGAGGAGTTGTGATGCGCCCAGCGCGATCGCGACCCCCACCGCGACGCCGATCGCCGCCAGGCGCGCGCCCCCCGCCACCACCATCGCGCTCACGTCGCCCGGGCGCGCACCCAGCGCGATGCGCACGCCGATCTCGCGGGTGCGCTGCGCCACACCGTACGCCACCACCCCGTACACCCCCACCGACGCCAGCGCCAGCGCCACCGCGCCAAAGATGGAGAGGAGCGTGCCGGTGAGCCGCTGCGGGAACGCCGCGTCACGGCGCATCTGCGACAGCGTGCGCGCGGCGACGAGCTCCACCCCCGCCACCCGGGCAGCGCGGCGCACCGGCTCCACCACCTGCGCCGCATCGCCACGCGCGCGGACCTGGAGCGCCACACCCACATCGATCGACTGCTCCCACGGCAGGTAGACCAGGGGCCGGAGTCCGGCGTGGCGAGCGTAGCTCACGTCGTCCACCACCCCCACCACCTCCACCACACCGCGCCCCTCCCGCTCCGCCCGCAGCCGTTTGCCGATGGGGTTCTGCCCCGGCCACAAAGAGCGTGCGAGCGCGCGGCTCACCACCGCGACGGGGGCACCGCCGGCGCGATCCCGCGGCTCAAAGGTGCGCCCCGCCGATGCCCGCATCCCCATGGTGGCGAAGTAGTCGCCCGACACCACGTTCACGTCCAGCGAGCGCGAGCCACCGGCGGCGCCCGGCACGGAGAACGGCTCTTCCACGCGGCTGCCCCCCATCGGCACGAGCTGCGTGAAGGCGGCGGCCTCCACCCCCGGCGTGCGGCGGACCGCCTCCAGCAGCCGCAGCAGCGCCGCCCGCGCCGCCGCCGTATCGCCCTCCGCCACCCGCATTTCCACGTGCGCGGTGGCGATGCGGGGCTCGTCGTACGGCGTGGGGGCGGCCTGCAGAGCCCAAACCGAGCGCAGGAGGAGCCCCGCCATCACCAGCAGCGCGAGCGAGAGCGCCACCTGCGCCACCGTCAGCGCACCGCGCAGCCGCGACGGCGACCGTCCGGTGCCGGCGCCCCCGTCGCGCAGCGCGGACTGCGTGTCGCCCCGCGCGGCGGCGAGGGCGGGCGCCAGACCGAAGAGGATCCCCGTGGCGAGAGACATGGCCAGCGAATGGGCCAGCACCCGCCCGTCCGTCGAGAAGTCGAGCGTGGGGGGGAGCTCCAGCAGGCGGAAAAGGCGCGACGCCGCACGCGCGAGCGCCAGCCCCGCCGCTCCACCCAGGAGCGCCAGGAGCACGCTCTCGGTCAGAAGCTGCCGCACCAGCCTTCCGCGGGAAGCGCCGACCGATACCCGGATGGCGATCTCGCGCCGGCGCGACGCGGCGCGCGCAAGGAGGAGGTTGGCCACGTTGGCGCACGCGATGGCGAGCACCGCCGCCACCACCACGGACAACAGGATGAAGACGACGAGCACCTCCGGCGACGATGCGGCGCTCACCAGCGTCCCGCCCGGGATCGCGCGGAAGCGCACTTCCCGGTTCGTCTCCGGGTACGCGGCTCCGAGGCGGGCGGAGAGCACCCGCAGCGCGCTCGACGCCTGGTCACGCGTCACGCCGGGCGCCAGGCGGGCGATAGGGAAGAGCCAGTGGGACCCACGTTGCGCCAGGAGCGATGGGGCCCCGGCCGCCGCGCCGCGCAGGAGCGGCTGCTGCGCCAGCGGCACCCACACGTCGGGCGCGATCTCCACGTCGGTGCCGCGGAAGGAGGCGGGCGCCACTCCCACCACCGTGAACGCCTGGCCGTTTAGCCTCAGCTCGGAGCCCACCACGTCGCCGCCGCCCCCCAGCTCCCGCGTCCACAGGTCGTGCGAGACGACGGCCACCGGCTTCGCTCCGGCCACGTCGTCGGACGGCAGGAGCGCGCGCCCGACCGCCGGTCGCACCCCAAGCACCGTGAAGTAGTTGCCGCTCACCAGCTGCCCGCGCGTGGGGGCGCCGCTGGCGCGCTCCACCTCCGCCCGGCCGGATGCGGCCACCCCGGCGAACACCCCCCGCAGCGCGGCGACGTCCAGGTAGTCGGGGTACGAAAGCGGATTGGAGGCGCCGGGCGCCCCGCGCTCGTTCGCCAGCAAGCGCACCAGCTCCTGCGGGCGCTCCGCCGGGAGCGGGCGCAGGAAGACGGCGTTGGTCAGCGAGAAGACGGCGGTGTTGGCGCCTATCCCCAGCGCCAGCGTCGCCACGGCGGCCAGTGCGAACGCCGGAGCACGGCTCAGCGACCGGATGGCGAAGCGCAGGTCCTGGAGGAAGGCGTCCATGATGGGTGCCGGTGGCGAGGTCGAAGTGCGCGGACTGCGCACGCTCCTCGAAGCGACACCCGTGCCCTGGCGGCGGGGGACGCAACCGCCTGCGCCGCAGCGGGTTAGATCGCCACGGCGCGGGCGCGGTGTTCACGCCTGGGAAACCGCCGTCCCAGAAACGGGACAGCGCGACGACTGCTGTGGCGAATGATGAAACACCTTCCAGCGCGAACCCTCTCCGTTACCCTTGCTGTATCCTCTGTGTCTCTGTGTGAGGCTGTCGTTGTTCAGGGCCGAAGCGACTCGTCCAGCCGCGGCTCGAGCGAGGTCCACGCGCCGCCTTCCAGCGCGATCAGCGTGGCGAAGTACAGCTGGCACTCGTGCGGGGGGAAATTGGCCATCACCGCGTCGGCCGCCGCGTTGAGCTGCGCCTCGTCCAGGTTCACGTCGGCGTCCTGCTCGGTGACGCCGTCTGTGTGCGGGATACCCGCCGCATCCAGGAAGGCCGAAAGGAGCGGGACGCGCTCCTTCAGGTGGAACGCCATCAGCAGGTCGACGATGATGTCCTCGCTGAGCGGCGCGCGCAGCGTGGCCTCGGCGATCTGCGGGACGCCCCAGCTCTGCGCAGTGGCGGCCCGCACCTTCAGCACCTGCGCCAGGTGCCCACGCAGGGCCTGGGTGAAGCCGGCGCCGCGGTCCGGCCCGGACGCCGCGCGGATGGCGAGGACGCGCTCGTCGGGGGTCATCGCGCGCCAGATCTTGCGGAGGCGGCGGGTGCGCTCCGTGACCGCGGCGGGCGGGGAGAAGCGAGGTGCGCTCATTGGGCGATCTACTCTCGAAGTGGATTGAAGTGACCGGACAGGCTACAACCCCGGCCCGGCACGCGCAATCGCACGGCGTGTGACCGACCTGCGTCAAACCGGAGCGCCGTGGTGCGTTACAGACGTTCGCGGTGGCGCGGACGGTGCAGCGCCTCCCCATCCGTGGCCGTAACGCCCCCTGGCCGGAGCTTCCCTGGATGCGATCCCTCACCGTTGCACTGGCGCTCCTCGCGCTCGCTGCGCCTCTGCAGGCGCAGCGCTCGCCCCTGCGCGCCACCCCGGACGCGCCACGCGTCGCCGCACGCCAGCAGCGCGCCGACTCCATCCGAGCGCTCCGCCTGGCCCGCGGCGCGCAGGCCGAGTTCGAGCGCATGCGCGCCCGGCACCTTCCCTGGACCAACCAGCGCTCGTCCGGCGCCGGGCGGTGCGACGAGGTGATCGGGCGCTTCTGCCTCTGGTACGACGAACCGGAGACGGAGTGGACGCCGCCTCCCGAGCCGGAAGGGCTGCTCCGCGCGCGCACCCGGGCCCTGGCGCGCCTGGCCGAAGCCGCCCGCCGCGCCCCCGGCGACGAGTGGATCGCGGGCCAGCGGGTGCGCTACCTGGTGGAGGCTGGGAAGAAGCAGGAAGCGCGCGACGCCGCCCGCGCCTGCCGCGCGGCCGGGTGGTGGTGCAGCGCGCTGCAGGGGTACGCCGCGCACGCCGCCGACGCCTACGCATCCTCCGACAGCGCGTTCGGCGCGGCACTGGCCGCGATGCCGCAGCGCGAGCGGCGCGAGTGGCTGGACCTGGAGCCGATCCTGGAGGCGGACGACACCCGCGCGCTCCGGCGCATGGACCCCGCCGCCCGCGACGCAGCCACCCGGCGCCTCTGGTGGCTTGCCGACCCGCTCTGGATGGAGCCGGGGAACGACCGCAAGACGGAGCACTTCGCCCGCCTGGTGCACGACCGCCTGCAGGACCGCGCCCGCACCACGGAGGGCCTCGCCTGGGGCGACGACCTGCGCGAGATCGTGCTGCGCTTCGGGCTGCCCATCGGCTACGAGAAGATACGCCCCGAGATGTGGCAGTCCACCACCCACGCGGGGATGGTGGTGCACTACGCCTCGCACGGGCGCGAGTTCCTCCCCCGTCTGGACGAGAAGCACCCCTTCGGCGCCACCCCGCCCGACGGCGAGCGGCTGCTGAGCAACCGGGCGCGATCCAGCTACGCCCCGCGCGGCATCTCGCGGCTCGACACGCTGGCGCACCAGGTGGCCGTCTTCCGCCGCGGCGACTCGGCGGTCGTGATCGCCGGGCTCGCGCTCGCCAAGGACAGCCTGCCGCCGTCGCCGCGCACCGAAGCGGGCATCGTCCTGGCCGAGAGCGACAGCGCGCCCGTGTGGATGAGCACGGCGCAGGTGGCCGGCTCCACCGCCTTCCTTCGAGTGACGGCCCCGCCGCGCACGGCGATGTTCAGCCTGGAGGCGCGCGAGCTGGCCAGCCGCCGCGCCGGCCGCGCCCGCTACTCGCTCCCCCTGGACCGGCCGCGGGCGGGCGGCGTGTCGCTCTCCGACGTCCTCCTGCTGGCCGACCCCATGGCGCACCCCGCCACGCTGGATGAGGCCGCGCCGCTGGTGCGCCCCGGCACGCGCTTCCGCGCGGGGGACCGGGTGGGGCTCTTCTGGGAGGTGTACCGCGATGCGCCCACGGCGGACACGCTGCGCGTTTCGCTGGCGCTGGCTCGCCGCGCGCCGGGCGGTGTGCGCCGCATCGCGGAGCGGATCGGCCTGGCCGCCACCGCCGCCCCCGTCCGCATGCGCTGGACGGAGGAGTCGGGCGGCGCCGCGCTCCTCCCCCGCTCCACCACCGTCGCCCTCCCCCAGCGGCTCCCCCCGGGCGAGTACCTGCTGGAGGTCACCGTGCACCCCGCCGCCGGCCCACCAGTCACCGCGACGCGGGTGTTGACGATCGAGCGGTGAGCATCCCGGGCCCTCGCCCCGCTCGTTCCTCGCTGCCCCTCTCCCAAACTGCTCAGAGAGGGGCGCACGCATAGGTTGTTGCGTGGCGCAGGGTTCGCCGCGGGGGCAGCCACGCGGGGCGGCCCCCCGGGTATTGTGCGGTTGGCGCGGATCGAGGTGGAGGCAAGGGTGGGCAGACACGCAGGTCTGCCCCTACCGGTTTTGGTGCGCCGGGCGGAGGTCGAGGTGGGGCCGAGGGTGGGCGCGATCAATCGCGCCCCTACGGATCGACGCGTTTCCAGATGCGGATACCCCGCGCGGATGGCCGCGATCTCCCCCCTCTCCCAGCACTTTGGGAGAGGGGGGCCGGGGGGGTGCGGGGTCCGTTCCCGTTTCCCATTCCCTCTCGTTCGCTTATATTCAGCCACTGAAAGCACATGCACCGCCCGTGACCGCGCAGCCAAAATGACCGCGATTGCAGACGAGGTCCGCCGCCGGCGGACCTTCGCCATTATCAGCCACCCGGACGCCGGGAAGACCACGCTCACGGAGAAGCTCCTCCTGTACGGCGGGGCCATTCACCTTGCCGGGAGCGTAAAGGCGCGCCGCGCGGCGCGGCACGCCACCTCGGACTGGATGAAGATGGAGCAGGAGCGCGGCATCTCCGTGACCTCCTCCGTCCTCCAGTTCGAGTACCTGGGGCGCGCGGTCAACCTGCTGGACACGCCGGGGCACGCGGACTTCTCCGAAGACACCTACCGCACGCTGATCGCGGCCGACAGCGCGGTGATGCTGCTGGACAACCGCAAGGGCGTGGAGGAGCGTACGCGGCAGCTATTCGAAGTCTGCCACCGCCGGCGCACCCCCATCTTCACCTTTGTCAACAAGTGCGACCGCCCCGGCGCCGACCCGCTCCAGCTTCTGGACGACGTGGAGCGCGACCTGGGGCTCAAGTGCTATCCGGTCACCTGGCCCATCACCTCGGGCGACCGCTTCGTGGGGGTGTACAACCGCGACACGCGCCGCATCCACCTCTTCGAAAAGGGGGAGGACCACGGATCCAGCCGCGTGGAGACGGACGTGGTGACGCTGGACGATCCGGACGTGCACGAGCGCATCGGCGACTCCGCGTACGAGCAGCTGATGAACGACGTGGAGCTGCTGGACATGGCGGGGGAGGAGTTCGACCCCGACGCCTTCATCCGCGGCGAGGTGTCGCCCACCTTCTTCGGGAGCGCGCTCACCAACTTCGGCGTGGAGCCGTTCCTGGCGAAGTTCCTGGAGCTCGCCCCCCCGCCCACCGCGCGCGAGGCCAGCACGGGGACGGTGGAGCCGGAGGACCCGCACTTCACCGGCTTCGTCTTCAAGATCCAGGCGAACATGGACCCGAAGCACCGCGACCGCATCGCCTTCGTGCGGGTGTGCAGCGGGCACTTCGAGGCGGGGATGCAGGTGAAGCACGTGCGCACCGGCAAGCCGATGCGGCTGTCCGCGCCCACGCAGTTCCTGGCGCGCGAGCGCACGCACATCGAGGAAGCGTGGCCCGGCGACGTGATCGGCATCCACGACCGCGGCAACCTGCGCATCGGCGACACGCTCTCGGCCAACGGCGACCTGGAGTTCGCGGGAATTCCGCGCTTCTCGCCGCAGCACTTCTCGCGCATCCTCATCGGCGATCCGATGAAGCGGAAGCAGCTGGACACGGGCCTCCAGCAGCTCTCCGAGGAGGGCGCCGCGCAGGTGTTCTACAGCGAGACGTACGCGGGCACCACGCCCATCGTGGGCGCCGTGGGGCAGCTGCAGTTCGACGTGCTGCTGCACCGGCTGGAGCACGAGTACGGCGTGCGGGCGCGCCTGGAGCCGATGTCGTACCGCTTCGCCCGCTGGGTGCAGGGCCCCGCCGACGCCATCCACGCGCTCTCGGGCGGCCACGGGCGCACCCTGGTGTACGATGCCAAGGAGGCCCCCCTCGTCCTCTTCGACAGCGAATGGACGCTGCGCACCACCGTGGAGCGCGAGAAGTCGCTGACCTTCCACGACGTGGCGCCCTAACCACGCTCGTTTGCAAACAACAGGCGAACGGGGCGGTCCGGCAGATGGCCGGGCCGCCCCGCATGCATTGCGTGCCCTCTCTCCGCTCCTTCCTCGCTGCCCTCCCCCAACACCACCCGGGGAGGGGCGACACGCAGTCATCGGTGCGTTGCGGCAGGCGCCGTCGCGAGGGATGGCACGGGCAGCCACGCGGGGCGGCCCCTACGGGTTTGGTTCCTTGGGGCGGGGGTCGAGGTGCAGGCAAGGGCGGGCAGACACCCAGGTCTGCCCCTACCGGTTTGGGTGCGTCGCGCGGAAATCGCGATGGGGGCAAGGGCGGGCGCGATGAATCGCGCCCCTACCGGACCGCCGCGTTCCCCGATGCGGAAACACCGCACAAATCGCCGCGATCTCCCCCCTCTCCCAGCAGTTTGGGAGAGGGGGGGCCGGGGGGGTGAGGGCCTACCGCACCCACCTCGGCAGCCAGTCCGCGCCGCGGGCGGTGGTCAGGCGCGTCACCTTCTTCCCGTCCGCGCGCATGCGGTACAGGTCCGTGTCGCCGCCGCGCTCGGAGGCGAAGGCGATCTGGCGGCCGTCAGGGGACCAGGCGGGCATCCAGTCCTTGCCCTTGGCGTCGGATATGCTGCGCCACTTTCCGGTGGCGGCGTCCGCGATGCGGATGGCGGAGCGGCCGTCGCGCGTGCGAAAGGTGTAGGCGATCTCGCGCCCGTCCGGCGACCAGGCGGGGTCCATCTCCTGCTCGTCCGGGCTGAGCTGGGCGTCCGTACGGTCGGCGAGGCGCCGGATGGCGGAGCCGTCCGCATCGATCACAAAGATGCGGTCGCTCCCGCCGCGGTTGCTCAGGAAGGCGATGCGGCTTCCGTCCGGCGACCAGCGGGGGCTCCAGTCGTCGCGGTGAAAGGCGGTCAGGCGCCGCGCAGGCCCGCCGCGCGCGGGGATCACGTACAGCTCCGCGTCGCCGTCGCGGCTGCTGACGAAGGCGATCCACTTGCCATCCGGGGAGACCTCGGGCTCGAAGTTCCCCTCGCGGTTGTCGGTCAGGCGGCGCACGTGCTTCCCGTCCGCCGTCATGCGGTAGATGTCGCGGAAGCTCTGCGTGCTGCTCTCGAACGCGATCCACTTCCCGTCCGGCGACCACGACGCGTTGCGCGCCCTCGCGGCCAGCGGGCCGATGGGGCGCGGCTGCCCGCCGGGCACCGGCACGATCATCAGCTGCTCCTCGGGCCCGGTCGGTGTGTCGACGACGCGGACGGCGAGGAGCGAGGGGTCTTGGGGCGCGAAGGCGATGGGGAACAGCCCCGCGCCCGCACCCGCCGAGGCGAGCGGCCGGTCGTCGCCGGAGCGGGTGAGGAGGCGGATCTCGTGCGTGCCGCCGCGCTCGGAGACGAACGCCATCTGGGGCTCGTCGCCGCGGCACCCGGCGGCGGCGGTGAGGATCAGCAGGCTCGTGAGGCGGGTGCGTCGCATCAGGATTCTGGAGAGTTGGGCCAACGGGTAAATCGCGCGGCGGATGCGGAGTACGGTACCGCACCCGCCACGCATCGGCCAGCTTACTGCACGCGGACGGCGTCGCCCACCACCATGTAGCCGGCCGTGGTCCAGCGCGAGAGCTGGATCTTGTTCCATCCCGCCGTGAACGTCCACGTCCCCAGCACGTTCCAGCGGCCGCCGTTCGCCTGCTGGTTCACGGACACCGTGGCCAGCTTGGTGCCGTTCGCGTCGAACGCGATGTACGGCGCCGTGGCGGAGCGGTTGCTCCCCGAGGTCCACCAGGCCGATATGGTGCGGCTGCCGCCGGTGGGGAGGTAGAACCAGAAGGTGGCCGCGTCGGCGATCGACTGCGTGCCCGCGTAGCGGTAGTCCACGCCGTAGTAGCCCGCCGTCGTGCTCGTGGTGGTCCAGTTGGACGATGCCTCCGCGTACGCCACCGCCGTGTTGTTGCGGGTGTTGTTGTTGTCCACGATGATGTCCGTGCAGCACGCCGTCTTCCAGTGCTGGGGCGGGATCGATGCCTTCTGCGCAAAGACGCCGGCCTTGAGCACGGGCCAGATGCCGCCGCTCTCCATCGTCCCGTACGAGTAGATCGACACGCCCTTGGCGCCCTGCTGCCGCGCCAGCTTGATCTGCCGCTCCACCTCCGCCGCCCCGTGCTTGGCGCCAATGCCGATGTAGGCGTGGCGGCCGCCGCTGGTCTGCAGCCGCTGCAGGTGGTCGTCCAGCAGGCAGGCCCAGTCGGTGAAGGCGCAGTAAGTGGAGGTGATCTGGTAGTACGTCATGGGCACGCCCACGTCGAAGTAGCCGCCCCTCGCCCAGGCGTACGGGTCCTGGTAGTACTGCGAGTACCCCTGCGACGAGTTCCACCCCCACTTGTCCTGGTAGATCTGCCAGATGGCTCCCGATATCGGGAGCTTCGGCTTGACCCTGCCCACGCTGTCGTGGACCTCCTTCACCGCCAGGTTGATGAGCGAGCGGCGGAAGTTGGCCCAGTCGGTCGGGTAGCTCGCGGGGCTCTTGCCGAAGGCGGCCAGGCTGGCCTTGTCGTGCGACCACTTCGTCCCCGGCAGGCGGATGCGGTCCAGGTGCACGCCGTCCACGTCGTAGCGGCGCGCCACGTCGGCGGCCACGAGCGCCAGGTGCGTGCGCGCCCCCGCCGAGCCGGGCGAAACGTAGACGTACTCCTCCGTGTTGGGGCACGGGTGCGTGACCCCCGCGTCGCTCACCACCTTCCAGTCCGGGTGCGCCAGCAGCATGTGGCGCGGGTTGCCGGCGTCCGACTCCTTGAGCAGTGCGCAGGTGGTGGAGCTCCCCGATCCCCATCCCGCGAAGGCGTTCAGCCAGGCGTGCAGCTGAAGCCCGCGCGAGTGCGCCTCCTGGATCGCCACCGCCAGCGGGTCCCAGCTCGGCGTGCCGCCCAGGTGGCCGCAGAGGCCCACCGAGCACGGCTCCAGCGACGACCGGTAGTAGGCGTCGCCCGAGCCGCGCACCTGGAAGTACACGATGTTGAAGTTGGCGTCCGCCGCCTTCTGCATGATGGTGGCGATCTTGGTGGGCGAGTCGTACTCGAAGCGCGACACCCACAGGGCGCGCGCCTCCGCCCACGCCGGGGTGGCGGCCAGGCGCGGCCCCTCGGCGGGAGGGGCGGGGCGCTGCACCACGGGGGAAATGGCGTCGTCCTGGCAGGCGGCCAGGGCCAGCAGGAGCGCCGGAAGCGCCGCGCGGCGTGCGAAAGAGCGAAGCATGCGCGTTAAAACCCTTGAGAGTAGAACGGGCCCCGGCGCGGAGTGCGCTGGAGCCCGATGCGTCACGCCAGGCGGCTACCGCACCCGGATGGCGTCCGCGATCACCACGTACCCCGCCGTCGTCCAGCGCGAGAGCTGCACCTTGTTCCATCCGGCGGTGAAGCTGTACGTCCCCAGCGCGACCCACTTGCCGCCGTTGAGCTGCTGGTTCGCGGAGGCGCGCCCAACCTCCGTCCCCGCCGCGTTGAAGGCGATGAAGGGCGCCGTCGAGGAGCGGTTGGTCCCCGCCACCCACCAGCCGTCGATCGTCTTGGTGGCCGCGGCGGGCAGGTAGAACCAGAAGGTCGCCGGGTCCGAGATCGCCTGCGTGGCGGCGAAGTTGTAGCCCGTGCCGTAGTAGCCCGCGCTGCTCCCCACCGACCAGTTGGCGGACACCTCGTACCGTGCCAGCGCCGAGTTGTTGTTGGCGTTGTTGCTGTCCACGATGATGGACGACGGCGCCGGGTACAGCTTGCGCCACTGCGTCACGTCGCCGGGCGACAGGTCGGTGCGGCACCAGTAGCCGCACACCTCCGCGCCGTTCCAGTCGGTGAAGTGCAGCCGCCCGAACTCGCGCGAGTTGTAGTGCATGATGGAGGTCAGATCGTACGCGCCCATCTGCACCCAGTCGCACGCGGTGGCGAACTGGTCCGGCACCGGGTTCGGGTCGATCATCTTGATGTAGCTGTTGCGGTCGCACCGCTTCTGCTCGTGCTGGTAGCCCAGCCCGTGCCCGAACTCGTGCATGATCAGCTGCTTGGATGCGCCCGCGCTGCCGATGTAGATCTCGCACGCGCCGTTGTAGCAGCCGTTGTAGTAGTTGGAGCCGTTGCCGTAGTAGACCACGATGTGGTGGTACTGCCCGTTGTACGGCACGAAGTCGATGCCGGGCACCTGCTTCTCGATCTGCGTGAGCGCGGCCCACAGGTTCGTGGGCGAGTACACCTCGCGCACCGCGATCACGCCCTTTGTATCGGCCCAGATGGAGGCGCCGCTGTAGTGCAGGGAGCGGGTGGGCCGCGTGTTGCCCGGACGCATGCCGCGCACGGCCTCCGCCGCCGTGGCCGCGATGCGGTCCGCGGGGCCCAGGCCCACGTCGCCGTCATGAATGGCGTGGCCGTTGGCCACCTGGTACTCGATCTTCACCGGCGTCTTTCCATCCTGGCCGATCACGAAGCCGGTGCGCACCGGCCCCTTGGCCGGGTCCACGATCCCCCGGTCCACCGCGGCGTCCCCCGCCGCGCTCGGGGCGACGACGCCGTCGCCGGTGCAGGCGGCGAGCATCGCCAGAACGGCGAGCGCCGTGGCGGAACGAAGGATACGCATAGTGGCCTCGGGGGGTAGCGGGGTGCGTAGAAAGCTCACGGCGCGCGGAACCCCTCCGCGCGCCGTGAAGCGTTGCCGTTCAGCCGCTCAGCGAATGCGGACGGCGTCCGCGATCACCACGTAGCCGGCCGTCGTCCAGCGGCTGAGCTGGACCTTGTTCCACCCCGCCGAGAAGTTCCACGTCCCCAGCGCGACCCACTGCCCGCCGTTCGCCTGCTGGTTCGCCGACGCGCGCCCGACTTCGGCGCCGCTGGCGTTGTACGCGATGAACGGCGCCGTCGTGGAGCGGTTGGTCCCCGCCACCCACCAGCCGTCGATCGTCTTGGTGGCCGCCGCCGGCAGGTAGAACCAGAAGGTCGCCGGGTCCGAGATGGCGTCCGTGCTGGCGAAGTTGTAGCCCGTGCCGTAGTAGCCGGCCGTGCTGCCGGTGGACCAGGTGGCCGACACCTCGTACTTGGCGACCGACGCGTTGTTGTTGGTGTTGTTGCTGTCCACGATGATGGACGTCGTGGTGGTGCCGCAGTGCGAGTTGATGCGGTTCATGTAGTCCGTCCAGGGCCAGTTGGCGCCCGGATCGGTGCGGTTGTACGGCTGAAGCTGGCCGTGGCCCACGAAGTGGTAGCGGTCGCGCGGGATCCCCTGGCTCTTGGAGATGTCGCACGAGAGCTTGGCCGACGCGTCGATCTGCCCCACCGGCCACGAGGTGGACGAAGCGTAGCCGCCGTGCTCGATGCCGATGGTGAGATTGTTTGCCTGGATGCCGTTGTTCTGGCAGTCGTGGCCGCCGTTGTTGGCGCAGTCGTAGTTGGCGCCGATGTGCCACGCCTTGCTCGCCTCGCGCACCAGCTGCGAGATCTCGGACCCGCTCTCGTTCACCACGTAGTGCGCCGACACCTGCGACGAGCTGTTGGTCAGCCAGCTCCAGCACCCGCTGTAGCCGCTCTCGCAGGTGTGGATGATGACGTAGTGGATCCCCGTGCTGCGCGTGCTGTAGTTGCGCGACGCGCGCCAGATGGTGCCCGAGACGCAGTAGTCCGGGGCGCACGCCATGGCCGAGGCGCTGGCGGACGGCTTGGTGAAGGCGGGCACCACGTTGCGCGCCGCCACCGACACCATGAGGTTGCCCGCCGGCGAGCGCGCCTCGATGCCGCTGCGCAGCGCCGAGTACACGTCGCTGTGCACGTACATCGCCTGGCCTTCCTGGCTCTGGATGCCGCTGAACGCAGCCACGGCCGGGGCCCAGGCGGCCAGGTCGGCGCGGTTCACCTTGAGCTCGCCGGCCAGCGCGCTGAGGAGCGCCGCGCCCGAGCGGATGTTGGCGGTCGCGTCGCTCTGCGCCGCTTCGATGGAGACGCGGGCCAGCGATGCGCCGCGGGTGAGGCGGTCGCCGCGCAGCGCCATGATGCCGAAGGCGGGGGCCATCCCCTCGAACTCCACCTCGCCGCGCACCATCTGGAAGCGGGTCTCCACATAGCCGATCGACTTCAGCAGCTCGGCGGGGACGTCGAACTCCTGGCCGGCGGAGGCGAAGATGGCGTTGAGCTGCCTCTCGGTCGGTGCCGAGGCGGGCTCGTCCACCCGGGGCGAGGTGGGCTCGCTGCCGCAGGCGGTGAGCAGTAATGCGGCGCCTGCAGCGAGCGCCAGTGAACGAAGACGCATGGGCGATCCTCCTCCTGCCAGATGGTGAGGGCCGGCACGAAAGGAGGGGTTCGTCCGCGCGGGCAACCTTCCCGCGCCACCATCCCACCCCGAGTGCCCGGGGGTGCGTCGATGCACCTCCCGCCCCGCAAGAGGGCACTTGTGAGACCACATCTCACCTGCCCGAATCCGCCTCCCCGGCGGCGAATCGCCGCCCTTTGCTGCCAACGAGTTAGGTCCCGAATAGAGCTAGGAACATCTGTGCACCCCCACCACCTCCCACCGCTCCAGAGTGGTGCACCACGCGCAAAAGGGTGCAACTTCGTACTCCGAACAAAAGAAACGGGGACGCTCCTCAGAGCGCCCCCGAACAGCCTCACACAGAGAACACGGAGGGAAACTACAAGCCGCGGAGGACCCCTTCTCCTTTCTTGCGGTACCCCTCCGTGTCTCTGTGTGAAGCGCCGTTCTACAGCCGCAGACGCAGCCCCACGTCCACCCGGATGTGGCTCACCGTGAAGTCGTCTTCATTCTCGCCATCGTACTTCGGCGCGTAGCTCGAGTACGTCACCTGCGGCGTGAACGACAGCTTCGGCCCCAGCCCGATGCCGACCCCGGCGCCGATCTCGAAGCCCAGCGAACGGTCGCTGTCGACGAAATCCTCGTCGTCCCCGTCAAAGGTGAAGCTGAGCTGGTTGTAGACCAGCCCGGCCTTCACGTACGGGTCGATGGGGATGAGCGGCGTGGGCACCGCGATGCGCACGCCGGCGTTGAAGCCCTGGTCCGTCAGCTCGAGCTCCTCCAGCCCTTCCACGCCGAACCGGTTGTGCGTGTAGCCGGCGTAGATCCCCAGCATCGGCATGAAGTGGAAGGTCACGTTGGCGCCGAAGGTGACCCCCGACTCCACCGACCCCACGTCGTCCTCGGTATCCTTGAGGTCGCCGGTGGGGAAGGCGAGGCCGCCGCGCACCTCGAAGGCGAACGGCGTCACGTTGGGAATCTGTGCCTGCACCGGAGCCGCGAACGCGGCCGCGGCTACCAGCGAAAGGAGCCCGAGCGTCTTCTTCATGGAGCCTCAGTCAAAGAAGTGTGGTAGTGCCCGCCCGCCGCGGAGGCGGCTCAGAAGCGGATGTTCAGTCCCACGTCGACGCGGAAGCTGGTGACGTTGTCCTCGTCCTCCTCCTCCTCCCCCTGGTAGTTCGGCTTGAAGGAGGTGTAGCTCACCGCGGGCGTAAAAGAGAGCCGCGGCCCCAGCGGAACCATCACCCCGCCACCCACCTCGAAGCCCAGCCCGAAGTCGGTGTCGTCGTCGTCGCCCAGGTCCAGCCCCTCGACGTCCAGCTCCAGCTTGTGGTACACCAGGCCGCCCTTTACGAAGGGGGTCACCGGCAGGGTGGGGCTGGCGAACATGGCCTTGACGCCGGCATCGAGCCCGTACGTGTTGATGCTGCCGTCCACGCCGAGCTCTTCGGCCTCATCCCCCAGCCCGAACGAGTTGTAGGTGAAGCCGGCGTACAGGCCGAGCATCGGGGTGAACATGTAGGTGCCGTTGGCGCCCACCGTGATCCCGCTCTCCGCCACGTCTTCCAGGTCACCGGTGGGGAATGCGAGCCCGCCGCGCACTTCCACGGAAAACGGGGAGACCGGGAGGGCCTGCGCCTGCGCGCTTCCGGCAAGGGTCACGGCGGCAAGCGCCAGCAGCCCCGTCGCAATCTTCTTCATCGTCCGTCCTTTTGGAAAGAGTATCGTTTTCCCGCGCCGCGCGGGAAGATGTGGTGCCGCCGGGAGCGCACGCCCGGTGCCGTGGCGCAAAGCCCCGTGCCGCAACGACATGGTGCCGGGGCCGCCCCTACGTTGTCCCCTGGCGTGGACGCCCGCCGTCGCCGGCGCGACACGGGCGCCAAACGAGGGAGCCGCCGCTGCGCCTAGAAGCGCACCCCGCCGCGGAGGCCGAACTGCATGTCCGATCCGGTGATGCTGAGGTCGCCGCCCGTGTAGTTGAGCTCGCCGCCCACGAAGAACTGCCCAAAGGTGAGCAGCGCCCCGCCCCGCACCCCGAACTCCGTCTCCGACTCTTCCAGGTCGTCCAGGCCCACGCGGGTGAACACGATCTGCGGGATCACGTAGGGCGAGATGGTGGGGCCCGAGGGCGAGGTGGCGACGGTGGCGCCCAGCCCGAGCCCGACCGGCACGCGCAGAAAGGTGAGCCCGTCGAAGTCGCCGTACTCCACGCGCACCTGCGGGCAGGCGGAGGCGCCCGGCCCCAGCATCGCGCCGATCTGCGGCGTCTCGAACGCGAGCCCGGCGAAGAACAGGTCCTCGCTCTCGGCGTCGTCGCCCTCGCCGGAGAGCACGTTCAGCCCGCCGAACACGGCGAGCGGGCCGCGCGCGTTGTACGATGCCTCCACGCCGAACGAGTCCAGGTCGTCCGGAAAGTCGATGCGGCCGCCCAGCGAGATCCCCCCGTCCACCGTGGGATAGCTCGCGCACACCTGGGCCTGCGCGCTCCCCGCCAGCGTGGCGGCGAGCGCCGCGATCGCCAGAGTCGTCTTCTTCATCCCCTCATCCCCCTTCGTTCGTGGATTGCCTTGCGCCGCCAAAGCTCGTGGCGCGTCGGAGGGGGGCGGCGAGAATCGTACCCGCGCGGCGGCAAGGGCGCCCTTGCGCAAGGTGGCGGCGCGCCTCAGTCTACACCTTCCGCTTCCACACGCGCAGCGAGCCCGCCCGGCGTTCCGCGGCTCTCCAGCCGGATATCTCCCCACGATGAGCGTAAGCCACCTCGACGGCGCCGGACTGCGCGGCGCACTGATCCAGGCGAACGAGTACGTCCAGCGCCACCGGGCGGACCTGAACCGCATCAACGTCTTTCCCGTGCCGGACGGCGACACGGGCACCAACCTGGCGCTCACCGTCGCCGCCGTGGCGGACCGGCTGCGCGCCAGCCGCGAGGGGTCGGTGGGCCTCGTGGCGCGCCAGGCCGCCGAGGCCGGCATACTGGGCGCGCGCGGCAACTGCGGGATGATCCTGTCGCACTTCCTGCTGGGGTTCAGCGAGTCCGTGGGCAACCGGGCATCGCTCTCGGTGACGGAGTTCGGCGAGTCGCTGCGCAGCGCCACCGAGCACGTCTACCGCGCGCTGGAGAAGCCGGTGGAGGGCACCATCATCACCATCATGAGCGCCATCGCGGACGAGTCTCGCCGCTGGGGCCACACCGATTTCGTGGTGCTCTTCGAGCGGCTGCTGGTGCGCGCCCGCGAGGCGCTCGCCAGCACCCCGGACCTGCTTCCCGTGCTCAAGAAGGCGGGGGTGGTGGACGCGGGCGCCAAGGGCTTCGTGCACCTGCTGGAGGGGATCTCGTCGTTCCTGGCCGGCGACCCGCTCGCCCCCCTGGAAGAGATCCCGGAGTACGACGCGGAGCCCACCTTTGCCGCGGGCGCCGCGGAGTACCCCACCGAGAGCGAGCGCTTCCGCTTCTGCACCGAGGCGCTGGTGCGCGGCCCCTCCATCCCCACGCAGGAAGAGGTAAAGGCGGTGCTGCGCGACCGCGGCGACTCGCTGGTCGTCATCCGCTCCGAGAACCTCCTCAAGATCCACGTCCACACGGACGAGCCTGAGGAGGTCTTCGCCTACCTGCGCACGCTGGGCGAGCTGGCCACGCACAAGGCGGAGGACATGCAGGCGCAGCACGCGGTGGCCGAGCGCGCCGCCGCGGGCGGCCACATGACGCTCGCCCGTCGCCCCATCTCCATCGTGGCCGACACCGCGTGCGACCTGCCTGACGAGGTGGTGAGGGCACACGGCATCCACCTGGTGCCGCTGAACCTGATCTTCGACACCAAGGCGTACCGCGACCGCTTCGACATCTCGCCCGAGGAGTTCGCCGTCCGCCTCAAGGACGGGGCGCACCCCAGCACCTCGCAGCCGGCGCCCGCCGCCTTCATGGAGGGCTTCCGCCGCGCCGGCGAAGAGGGCGAGGAGGTCGTCGCCATCCTCCTCTCCTCCGCCCTCTCCGGCACCTACGCCTCCGCCCAGGCCGCCGTAAAGCAGCGCGCCGACGGCGACACCCCGGTGCACCTGGTGGACTCGCTGGGCGGCTCGCTCCTGCAGGGCCTCCTCGCGCTCAAGGCGAGCGAGCTGGGGGAGCAGGGGTGGAGCGCGGAGCGCATCGTGGCCGAGCTGGCGCGCATCCGCTCCCGGAGCGGCTTCTTCATCGTCCTGGACACTTTCGAGCGCGCGCTGGCCTCGGGCCGGGTGGGCCGCGGGCGCGCCTGGCTCGGCAGCCTGCTTGACATCAAGCCCGTGCTGGACATCGACGCCACGGGGAAGCTGGTGCCGATCGAGCGTGTGCGCGGCCGCAACGCCATGCTTCCCAAGATGATGGAGGTCCTGGAGAGAAAGGTGCCGGTGGGCACCGGGCAGGTGCGCTTCGGCGTGATGCACGTCGCCTGTCCCGAGATCCTGGGCGAAGTGGTCCCCGAGATCCGCAAGCGCTACGGCAACGTGGAGGTCCTGACCGCTCCCGGCACCCCTATCCTCGCTACCCACGCCGGCGAAGGCGCCTGGGGGATCGCGTACCTGGTGGAGGAGTAGGCCCCCTCCCCCGCTCGTGAACTCGCGGCCCCTCCCCCAATAACTACCTGGGGGAGGGGCGTACGCATGAATCCTCGCGGGGTGCGCAATTGCTGTAGGGGCGCGATTTATCGCGCCCGTGCCCCGCGCCCGGTTGGCGCACTCAATAGGGTAGGGCGGATCTGCGTTTCCGCCTGCCCCTCGCCCCCTCCTCGACCACCGCCCCGCACCGCAACCGGTAGGGGCGGCCCCACGTGGCCGCCCGTGCCCTCCCCGGCGCCGCCACCCGTCTGATCCGCCGGCCCCTGCGCCCCAAAACGCAATCGGGCGGCTCCCCACCCGGAGAGCCGCCCGCCCTGCTGCATCTGCTGAACCCCCCGGCCCTACCGGCTCAAAACTCCGGCCCCTCAAAAGTAGTCTCCACGCCGGTGGTGCTGCCGGCTTGGCCGCCCAAAATCACGACGCCGCGCTGGTCTGCGCCGCCGATTGCGCCCAGGGCCCAGAGGGCGGTGTCGCGGACGCGCGGGTCCTCGTCGGCGAGGGAGACGCGCAGGGCTTCGGCGGCGCGGTCGGCGGCGGCGTCGCCCAGGCGCGATGCGCGGCGAGGCGCCTCTGCCAGGGTGGCCACCGGCTCCGCGTCGGGCGCGGGATGGCCGCCGGCCAGCTCGCCCAGCATGCGCGCCGCCAGCGAGCGCACCTCCGAGTCGCGGTCGCGGAGGGAGCGCACCAGCGGCGTCACCACCGCGTCGTCCTGAAGCTTGCCCAGGGCGCGGATGGCGGTGCGGCGGACGTCCGCCTCCGGATCGGTGGTGGCGCGGATCAGCGCGGCCAGCGCCCGGGCCGGTGCGTTGCGGTGCGCCGGCTGCCGCGCCGGCACCGCCTCGGCGGCAGGCTCAGACGCCGGTGCCGGCGCGATGGCGAGCGGCGCCGGCGCGCGCTTGGGTGCCGGAGCCGGGCTCACCCGCACCTCCATGTGCATCCCGTCCAGCTCCACGTGCTTCACTGGACCGGCCAGCGCAGGCGCCGAGGTCAACGTGAAGGCCGGGGCGCGCTCCCGCTCGGACGGCCCGACCACCGCGAGCGGCAGGAGCGCCGCCAGCACCGCGGCCGAGACCGCCATCCCCGCGCCGTGCGGCACGGCGCGCCGGTCGCGGCCGGCATCGAGCACGGCCAGGACGCGCGCCTGCAGTTGGCCTCCGCGCGCCATCGCCATCGCGGGCGCGGCGGGGCGGGGGACGCGAAAAGTGCGCGCCACCTCTACCAGGTGCCCGGCGTAGTCCGAAGCGCGGGCGCCGGCGGCCAGCACCCGGTCGTCGCACGCTTCCTCGCGCTCCACGCGCATGCGGCGGGCGGCCCACCACGCGCCGGGGTGGAACCAGTACGCGGCGCAGCACAGCGTCGCCAGCATCTGAGTGAGGCAGTCGCGGCGCGCCACGTGCGCCAGCTCGTGCAGCAGCACCACGCGCCGCCGTTCCGGCGCCCACTCGTCCGCCGCGGCGGGAAGGAGGATGGTGGGGCGGAAGACCCCCCAGGTGACCGGCATCGCGGCGCCCTCACCGCGCACCAGCCGCACGCTCCCGCGCACTCCCACCGACTCGCCCAGCATCCGCACCGTGTCCGTCCAGCGCAGGTCGTCCATGGGCACGGCGCCGCGCGCCATCCGCCGCACCGCGCGCCACCCGAACGCCATCCGCGCCAGCACCGCCGCCGCGCCCATCGCCCAAACCAGCGCCAGCAGGGCGCCCGCCGTGAGGAGCTCCGCCGGCGTGGCCGGACCCGCGACCTCGCCCATCTCCCGCACGGCGGGGTGGGTGACGATGCGCAGGAAGGGGAGCTTCCACGCGGGGAGCGCCAGCGCCAGGAGCGGGAGCACCAGGAGCGCGCCGAGCGCCAGCGTCCACGCCAGGTGGCGGCGAGCGGCGGAGCCGTGGCGCAGCGCCCGCGCGGCGAGGGCGGCGGCGCACAGCACCAGGGTAGACTTCACCAGGAGGAGGGCGAGGGCCCAGGCCCAGGTGTCGGTGAGGCCGGAGGGAAGGGGGGCGGACATGGGTTATTGCTCCTGTCCCCGGGCCTGCTCGATCAGCCGCGAAAGGCGGTCGAGCTCCGGCTCGGAAAGGGTTCCGTCGTCCAGGTCCAGCAGCGCGGCTACGGCGGCACCGGTGGAGCCCTGGAAGAAGGTCCTCACCAGGTGCGTGAGCGCCGAGCGCTGCGCCGTATCCGCGGGCACCGTGGGGAGGTACACGTAACGAGGGCCGTCCTGCTCGTGCGTCAGGTGGCCCTTCTCCTCCAGGATGCGCATCAGCGCGCGCACGGCCGAGTAGCTGGGCGGATCGGGGATGCGCTCCAGCACGTCGCCCACCGCGGCGCGGCCCAGGCGGTACACCACGTCCATGATCTGCCGCTCGCGGCGGCTCAGGTTCGCTAGCGGGGGAGACTTCGCCATGATCTGCATAGGAGGGGAAAGCGGTATGTGGGCTCTGCTAAAGAAATAGCACGTGTTCATGGTACCCGTGCGCGGGGTGGGGTGTCAAGGATCATCTTCCCGCTCTTCTTTGTCCAGTGTGCAACAAGGATCCTAATCTCACACAGAGCCACAGAGGAAAACGAGAGAACAGCAAAAGAGTTTCTTGGTTTCTTGCCGGTTCCTCTGTGCCTCTGTGTGAGGCTTTTCATGTTCTTTTCCAGGGGGTAGACAGATACCGTGGAAGGCGTTATCATAGGCGCGGTTACGGACCGCGCGCGTCGCGGTCGATCCGGGCCTGGAGAAGGCCCGGCGGGTTCGCGCCCGATGTCCAACGTGAACAAAGGAGGTGATCTTTTGTCCGAGAATTACGCTGCTTTCGATCTGGCACGGGCAAACGACCGCCGCGTGGGCGCTTAACCCCACGGCGAGCAGTACCCCGCCAAGGCGGGTGCCGCACGCGGCATCGGCCGGGTCGAGGCAGACCCAACGCGCCGCCGGACCTTCGGGTTCGGCGGCGCGTCCTTTCCTGGGCGTTCCGCACCGGGGCCCGCGCGTTGCAGCGCAGGCTGGGAAGGTCATTTTAAGCGTGGCGCGGGACCGCTCCATCCCGCGCGCGCGACGCACACCACCAGCGCACACCCGGAGCTTCCTTGCATCCATTGCTCGAGCGCATCGTTGGGCAGCTCTTCGGCGGCGCGGCGCGCCACCCGGAGAGCGAGGCGCTGCTGCGCGCACTGGACGCCGGGCTTTCCGCGCACGACGCCGACGCGCAAGCACTGCGCGCCGGCGACGAGCACTTCCGGGTGCTGGCCGAGACCATCCCGGCGGCGATCTTCATCTATCAGGGCGAGCGATTCCGCTACGTCAACGCCGCCGCCAGCGAGCTGACCGGCTACACGCGCGAGGAGCTCCTCTCGGTCCAGTTCTGGGACGTGGTGCACCCCGAGCACCGCGAGCTGGTGCGCGCTCGCGGGATGGCGCGCCAGCGCGGCGAATCCCTTCCGCAGCGCTACGCAGTGAAGCTGCTGCGCAAGGACGGCACGGAGCGCTGGGTGGTCCTGACGGCGGGGCGCATCGAGTTCCAGGGGGAGCAGGCGGGGCTGGGTACCGCTTTCGACATCACCGATCGCAAGCACGCCGAGGAGGCGCTCGCGCGGCAGGGGCTCGCCTTCGAGAACCTGTACGACGCCGTCCTCATCGCCGATCCCGAGGGGCGCATCACCGACTGGAACCGCGCCGCGGAGCGGATCTACGGGTGGGCCCGCGACGAGGTGCTGGGGTCCACGGTGGAGCTGTGGCTCCCCCCCGGCGAGGCGGCGGAGCTGAACCGGCGCATCCTGTACGCGCTGGACGCCGAGGGCCGCTGGTCCGGCAAGATCCGCTTCGTGCGCAAGGACGGGGGGCTGGGGCTCTCGGAGACGGTGTTCGTTCCGCTGCGGGATGCAGGGGGGCAGCGGGTGGGGGCGCTGGGGGTGAGCCGCGACGTCACCCAGAGCGAGCACGCCGCCGAAGCGCTGCGCGCCAGCGAAGAGCGCTACCGGCTGATGGTGGCCGGCAGCGAGCAGGTCTTCTTCTACCAGCACGACCTGAACGGGGTCTACGAGTCGGTCTCCCCCTCGGTGCACGAGGTGCTGGGGTACCGCATGGAGGAGCTGGTGGGGCGGCGCTACGGGTCGCTGCAGCCGGCAGGGTGGGACACCGCCGAGGTGGACGCGCAGACGGCCGTCACCCTTGGCTCCGCCGGGGCGCCGCACTCGTACCGCGTCATCGTCCGCCACCGCGACGGCCATCCCGTCACCCTGGAGCTGGTGGAGACGGCGGTGCGGCGCGGGGACGAGGTGGTGGGGGTGCAGGGCTTCGCGCGCGACATCACCGCGCGCACGCGTGCCGAGGAGGCGCTGCGCGAGAGCGAGGAGCGCTACCGCACCCTCTTTGAGGAGAGCCGCGACGCGGTGTACATCACGACGCTGGATGGGCGCTTCGTGGCGGTGAACCAGGCGCTGGTGGACCAATTCGGCTACTCGCGCCAGGAGCTGCTCTCCGGCCACGTGTCGCACCTGTACGCAGATCCGCAGGACCGCACCCGCTTCCGGGACGAGATCTTTCGCGCGGGGTACGTGCGCGAGTTCGAGGTGAGGTTCACCCGGCGTGACGGGGAGACGCTCCACTGCCTGGTGAGTGCCACCCTGCGCCGCGCCCCCGACGGAACCGTGCTCGGCTACCAGGGGATCATCCACGACATCACCGAGCGCAAACGGGCCGAGGAGCGCCTGGCGTACGGCGCCCTGCACGACGCCCTCACCGGGCTCCCCAACCGCGCCCTCTTCATGGACCGGCTGGAGCGGGCGGCCAGCGGGCGGCGCGAGGGAGCGGCGCTGGCGGTCTTCTTCATGGACCTGGACCGCTTCAAGGTCATCAACGACTCTCTGGGCCACGGCGTGGGCGACCGCATGCTGGTGGAGATCGCCCGCCGCCTGGCCGCCGCCATCCCCCCGGACGCCACGGTCGCGCGCTTCGGCGGCGACGAGTTCACCCTCCTGCTGCCTTCCACCAGCACGCGCCAGGCGACGCACATGGCCGAGCGCCTGCTGGAAGCGCTGGCCGTGCCCTTTGCTCTGGCGCCGGGCCACGACGTCTTCGCGTCGGCCAGCATGGGGATTGCCCTGGCCAGCGGCACGGCCGAACGGCCAGAGGAGCTGCTGCGCAACGCGGACGCGGCGCTCAGCCGGGCCAAGGCGCGCGGCAAGAACCGCTACGAGGTGTTCGACCGCGCCATGCACGCCGAGGCCGTCGAGCGGCTGCGGCTGGAGAGCGACCTGCGGCGCGCCCTGGAGCGCGGCGAGCTGCGCCTCCTCTTCCAGCCCATCATGTCGCTGGAGGACGGGCGGGTGGCGGGCTTCGAGGGGCTGCTGCGCTGGGAGCACCCGGAACGCGGCACCATCGCCCCCAACCTCTTCATCCCCCTGGCCGAGGAGACGGGGCTGATCTCGGCGGTGGGGCGATGGGTGCTGGAGGAGGGGTGCAGCCAGCTCGCCGAGTGGACGCGCCGCTACCCGGAGCGGCGGCTGATCGTGTCGCTCAACCTTTCCGCCCGCCAGTTCGGCGACGCGGACCTGGCGGACCACGTGGCGCGCGGCCTGGTGGCGTGCGGGGTGGATCCCTCGCGCCTCTGGCTGGAGATCACGGAGACGGTGATCCTGGAGAACGCCGAGCCCGCGCGCTCCACCCTGCGGACGCTGAAGGAGCTGGGGGTGCAGCTCTGCATGGACGACTTCGGCACCGGCTACTCGTCACTCGGCTACCTGCACCGCATGGAGCTGGACGAGCTGAAGATCGACCGCTCCTTCGTGAGCCGGATGGACCACGACCGGCGCAGCACGCAGCTGGTGCACGCCATCATCGCGCTGGCGCACAACCTGGGGGTGCGCGTGGTGGCCGAGGGGGTGGAGACGCCCGCCCAGCTCGCCTCCCTGCGCGCCCAGCGCTGCGACTACGCGCAGGGCTTCCTCTTCGCCCGCCCCCTCACCCCCGCCGCCGCCGCGGAGCTGCTGGACCGCGACGAGCGGTGGTAGGGGCAGGCCCCCACCCCCGCTCGTCACCTCGCGGCCCCTCCCCCAAAAACTACCTGGGGGAGGGGCGTACGCACCTATCTGCCCGTCGCGTCGGGTGCGGCTCCAATGCCGCGGCTCGCGAGCCGGCTTCAGCCGCCTTCCCGTAGTTCCAGCCGGGGGCTTTAGCCCCCGGCGACTGCCCCGGCGACTGCCCCCGGGCTTCCGGCCCGGCATCCGGCCCCCGGCCTCCGACGCCCCACCCGCCTATCCAACAAAACCCTTGACATCCACCCTGCTGATACGTATTAGCTAATACGTATCAGCAAAAGGACGAAGCGAGTGCCCTCACCCAACCGCTCCATCACAACCCACGACGTTGCGCGCCACGCGGGCGTATCCCAGGCCACGGTGTCGCTGGTGCTGGGGGGGAATCCGCGGGCGCGGGTGGCGGCGGCGACGCGGGAGCGGGTCCTTCGCTCGGCCGAGGCGCTGGGGTACCGGCCCAACATCCTGGCGCGCGGGCTGGTTCGCGGAAGGTCGTACGCGCTGGGTGTGCTGGTGCCCGACCTCTCCAACCCGTTCTACCTGGACGTGGTGACCGGCGTGCAGCGGGTGGCGGCCGAGGCCGGATACGTCGTCCTTCCCGGCGACACGCGGGAGGTGCCGGCGGCGCGGCACCTGGAGGCGCTGCGGGCGCGGCAGGTGGACGGGCTGATCCTGGACGGAGTCGGCGCCGCATCGCTCCCGGCCGATGCGCTCTCGGGCACCGAGGTGGTGCTGGTGGACGAGCCGCCCGAGCGGTGGCCAGGGGTCGCGAGCGGCGCGCTGGAGGCGGGGCGCCTGGCGGCGGAGCACCTCCTGGGGCTGGGGCACCGCCGGCTCGCCTTCATCGGCCCGGCTTCGGACGTACACGGCTTCCGCATGCGGGAGCGGGGGTTCTTCCGAGCGCTGCGCGATGCGGGGGTGGAGCCGCGGTCGGAGTGGGTGCGGCGCACTCCGCCTACCATCGCCGGGGGACAGCGGGCGATGCGCTCGCTGCTCGCCTCCCACGACCGCCCGACCGGGATCTTTTGCGCAAACGACCTGCTGGCGGCGGGCGCGCTGAAGACGGCGCTCACCGCCGGGCTCGCGGTTCCGGGCGAGCTGTCGCTGGTGGGGTGCGACGACGTGGAGCTGGCCCGCGTCCTCACCCCGGAGCTGACGACCGTCGCCATTCCGGCCCGCGAGCTGGGTGCCCGCGCCGCACGCCTCCTCCTTCGCCGCCTGGACGACCCGACGTACGCGCCGCGTTCCGACCGGCCGCTGCCGGTGAAGCTGGTGGTGCGGGGAACGACGGGCGTGGCGGGGTGAGGGGGGAAACGGAAGGGCCGGAACTGAGGTGTAGCGGGCGGCGGTGCAGGGACGGGCACGGGCAGCCACGCGGGGCGGCCCCTACGAGATGATGTGCGGGGAGCAGGGGACAGGCCGGTGCGACAACAGGTTATACGCCCCCTCTCTCGATAACAGAGGGCGCAGCCCTCTCCTGTTATCGGGAGAGGGGGCAGCGAGGAACGAGCGGGGGTGAGGGCCCCCCGCGCACCACCCAAACACCACACCATGCGCCACGCCACGATCGTCTCCACCGGGTCCGCGGTTCCCGAGCGCATCCTCACCAACGCCGACCTTTCGGTGATGGTGGGGGAGGACGTGGACGCGTTCGTGTCCGGGACGCTGGGGATACGGGAGCGGAGATGGTGCGGGCCGGACGAGTCGACGGCCGATCTTGCGGAGGCGGCGGCCCGCGCGGCGCTGGCGGATGCGCGGCTCGCCCCCGAGGACATCGACCTCCTCATCGTCTCCACCGACACGCCGGAGTACGTCTCGCCCGCCACGTCGTCCGTGCTGCACGGGAGGCTCGGGTTGCCGGGAGCGGCGGGGACGTTCGACATCAACTCCGCGTGCGCCGGGTTCGCCACCGCCCTCGATGCCGCGTGGAAGTACATCCGCGCGGACGAGCGGTACGAGCGCGTGCTGGTGGTAGCGGCCTACGCCATGTCCAAGTTCCTCGATACGGCTGACAAGAAAACGGCCACCATCTTCGCGGACGGCGCGGGGGCGGTGGTGGTGGCGCGCTCGGACGAGCCCGGCATCCTCGCCTCCGAGCTCTTTGCGGACGGGTCTCTGTCGGCGGGAATGGGCGTGTTCGCGGGCGGCGCGGCGGAGCCGATCACGGCCGAGGTGCTGCGCAGCGGATACCGCAACCGGCTCCGCTTCGTCACCAAGTATCCCAGAGAGGTCAACGAGGAGGGGTGGCCGCGCATCGTCCGCTCGGTGCTGGGGAGGACCGGGCACGGGGTGGAGGACGTGGACCTGTGGCTCTGGACGCAGGTCAACCGCTCCACCATCGAGGCGGTGATGGAGACGCTCGCCCAGCCGATGGAGCGCGCGCACACCGTGATGGAGAAGTGGGGATACACCGGCAACGCCTGCCTGGCGATGGCGCTCGACGATGCCGCCCGCGCCGGCCGCCTGCAGCCCGGTGACCTGGTGGTGATGACCGGCTCCGGCGCGGGGCTCTCAATGGGGTGCGTCGCGCTACGCTGGAACCCCCACACTGGCGCCGCCGATGAGTGAGACAGCGGTCTCCCGCTTCCTGGGTCGCACGGCGCTCCACCCGGACCGGCCGGCGCTGCGCACGCTTGCGTCCGGCGGTGCCCCGCACGACCGCGTCCTCACCTGGGGCGAGTGGGGCGATGCGGCGCGGCACTTCGCGGCGGCGCTGGTGGATGCCGGCGTCAGCCCGGGCGAGTCCGTGGCGGTGCTGGCGGGGAACGTCGAGGCGTGGCCCGTCGCGGACCTGGGGACGATGCTCGCGGGCGGCGTGTCGGTGGGCGTGTACCCGACCAGCGCGCCGGGTCAGGTGCGCCAGGTGCTCGCCGATTGCGGCGCGGCAGTGGTCATAGTGGACACTGCCGCGCAGCTCGCCAAGGTCGCCGCGGTGCGCGCGGAGCTCCCGGCGCTGCGCACGGTGATCGCCGTCGGAGGCGCGGGGGACGTCTCGTGGAGCGCGTGGATGGCGCGCGGGTCGGATGCGCTCGCTCGCGGCGCGGGTGCGGAGGTGGATGTCCGCAGCGCAGCCGCGCGGCCGGACGACGTCGCGCTCCTCATCTACACCTCCGGATCCACCGGCGAGCCCAAGGGCGCCGCCATCCCGCACCGCTATCTCACCGCCTCCGCTGACTCCATCCAGGACACGCTTGGGCTGTGCGCGGACGACACCTCTCTCTCCTTTCTCCCCTTCTGCCACGCCGCCGAGCGCGTCTTTGGACTGCACACGCGGATCGCCTGCGGGATGGAAGCGGCACTGGTTGGCGACGCCAACCATATGTGGGATGCGGCGCGCGAGTACGGTCCCACGGTGTTCGGCGGGCTGCCCAGGTTCTACGAGAAGGCGTACGAGGCGATGCGCTCGGAAGAGGGGCGCGCGACGGGTGGGGAGGCGGAGCGCTGGCGGCGTGCGCTGGAGCTGGGGCGCGCCCGCGCCGCCCTTCGCCGTGAGGGTGAGCCGGTGCCGGCCTGGCTGCAGGCGGAGTGGAGCCAGGTGGCGGCGCCGTACGCGGCCCAACTGCGCGGCCTCTTCGGCGGGCGGGTGCGGCTCGCGACCTCCGGCGGCGCGACGCTGCCGGGCGAGGTGGCGGAGTACCTGGACGCGCTGGGGCTCAGCATCCTGGGCGGCTACGGTCTCACCGAGCACCTGTGCGTCGCCTTCCACCGGCCGGAGGGCTACGGCTTCCAGACCGCCGGCCCGCCGATGTCCGGCACCGAGCTGCGCACCGCCGACGACGGCGAGATCCTGGTGCGCCGCGGCGCGATGACGTTCGCCGGCTACCACGGGCGGCCAGAGGAGACGCGCGCCACCTTCAGCGACGACGGCGCCTGGCTGCATACCGGCGACCTGGGCGAGGTCACCGCGCGCGGCGAGCTGCGCGTGACGGGGCGCAAGAAGGAGCTGATCGCCCTCTCCAACGGAAAGAAGGTGGCGCCGCTCCCCATCGAGGCGCGGCTGGCGCAGGAGCCGTGGATCGGGCAGGCGGTGCTATTCGGCGAGGGCGAGCGCTTCGTGTCCGCCCTCATCGCGCTGCGCCCTTCCGCGGTGGAGACCTGGGCCCGCGCGCGCGCCCTCCCGGCCGGCAACGCGGAAGTGCTCGCGCACCCCGAGCTGCTGGACGAGGTGCAGGCCGCGGTGGACCGCGTGAACGCGGGGCTCTCGCGCCCCGAGCAGGTCCGCCGCTTCGCGCTCCTGGAGCGTCCGCTCACCGCCGAGGCGGAAGAGCTGACCCCCACCCTCAAGCTGCGGCGCGCCGCCATCGCCGAGAAGTACGGCGAACGGCTGCGCGCCCTCTACCAGACCGCGTAATGGCCAAACGGAGCTCTATCGGAGCACTGGTGCTCTCCACACTCGCCATCGCGGCGGCGTACGGATCGGCCTTCCTTCCCGGCGATCCGCCGGCCTGGGGCGCGTGGCTGATGGCGCTGGGGATCGCGACGATGATGGTGGCGTGCATGGCGCTCGGCGCCAGCCGCACGAAGGGAGTGGGCAGTCTCAAGATCCCCTTTGCGCTCACCTTCCTGATCCTGGCCGGCGGCTTCTGCGCCGTGATGCTCCTTCCCGAAGAGGGTCCGGGTGCGCCGCTCTACTTCGGCCTGCCGCTGCGCGCCGCGGTGGTGCTGCTGGGCGTGGGGCTCCTTCCGCTGCTCGTGCTGCCGCTGGCGTACGCGCTGACCTTCGACGAGATGACGCTGAGCGACGAGGACCTGGAGCGGGTTCGCGCCGCCGCCCGCCAGCTCCGCGCCGCCCCGGCCTCCGTGCCCACCCTTCCCGCCGCCGCCGAGGTGGAGACCGTATGATGATCGTGCTGCAGACCGCCGGCCTGCCGAAGCTGGCGCAGCCCACCATCGTGGCCGTGGCGGTCGTGTACTTCGTCATCGTGGCGGCGATCGGGGTGTGGGCCACGCGCCGCACCCGCACCGCGAGCGACTTCTTCGTGGCGGGGGAGGGTATCGGCCTCATCGCGCTCACCCTCGCCGCGATGTCGGCGACGCTCTCGGGGTTCGCCTTCATCGGCGGGCCGGGGCTGGTGTACGCCACCGGGCTGGGCGCCATGTTCCTGATGCTCCCCGCCACCGTCACCGCGTCGATGACTTCGTGGGCGCTCGCCAAGCGGATGCGCCTGCTGGCCGAGGTGCGCGGCGTCATCACCGTGCCGGACGCGGTGGGCGCGCGCTACCGCTCGCCGGCGGCGCAGGGGCTCTCCGCGGTGGCGCTGCTGATCGCGGTCGTCGGCTACATGGCCACCAACCTCCTGGCGCTGGGGCTCGTCATCGATTCCATCTTCGGCACCGGGCTGGCTGCGGGGGTGTGGATCGGGATGGCGATCGTGCTGGCGTACTCGGTGGCGGGCGGCATCCTGGCCGGCGTCTACACGGACGTCTTCCAGGGGACGCTGATGGCGGTGGCGTCGGTTCTCGTCTTCCTCTTCACGCTCAAGGTGGGCGGGGGGATGTCTGGGATCTCGACCACCATCCTCGCCGCGGATCCGGCGTTCCTGGGGCCCTTCGGCAAGATGGGTCCGCTCGCCGCCCTCTCGCTCTTCTTCGTCTTTGGCGTGGGCTCGATGGGGCAGCCCCACGTGATCCACAAGTTCTACATGCTGCGCGACCCGCGCCGCCTCAAGTGGTATCCGCTGCTCGTGACGCTCGCGCTCGTGCTGAGCATGCTCCTCTACTTCGGCGTTGGCGTGGCGGTGAAGGCGCTGGTGGCGAGCGGGCAGCTCGCCCCCCTCACGCGTCCAGACGATGCGACGCCCTTCTTCCTGCTGCGCTACGTGCCGGTGTGGCTGGCGGCGCTGGTCTTCTCGGGCGTGGCGGCGGCCATCATGAGCACGGTCAACTCGTTCATGAGCGTGGGCGCCGCGGCCATCACGCACGACCTGCCGGTGTCGCTGGGCCGCAAGGTGAAGAACGAGCTCCTCTGGGGCCGTCTCTCCACCGTGGCGATCTCGCTGGCGGCGGCGGCGCTGGCGCTGCTGCCGGGTGCGGTGGTGGCGTTCCTGGGGATCTTTGGATGGGGCCTCTTCGCCTCCACCTTCGTCCCCGCGCTCGCCATCGGCCTCAACTGGGAGGGCGCCACCCGCGAGGGCGCGATCGCCTCCATCCTCACGGGGCTGGGGATCACGCTGACCTTTGAGACGCTCTCGTACTTCAAGGCGTACTCCTTCCCCACGGGCGTCTCCGTCTCGGGCCTCTCGCTGGTCCTCTCGATCCTGGTCTTCTTCGGCGTCTCGTGGCTCACCCGGGCGCGCGCGGTGGAGCAGATCGACGCCGACGTGCGGCTGGTGATGGCGGTGTGACGGCCGTGGCGAGTGAACTCGCTGCAACAACAGCACAAAGTCCGCCTTCGCGGACTGGGGCACGTGGATTTGTGCGGTGCGGCGGGAATGGGGATGGGCAGAAGGGTGGGCAGCCACGCAGGTCTGCCCCTGCGGGATGCGGCAGCGGGGCGGGGTTCGTGGTGGGGGATGGGGCGGGCGCGACGAATCGCGCCCCTACGATGATGATGGCGCTGGACGAAGTGCACCCTTTCCCCCGCTTGCGGGGGAGAGGGCCGGGGAGAGGGGGAATCCGCGTGCCTCGAAAACAGTCACAGCAAGCGCACTCACGCACTCACGCACTTTTCTTCCCGTGAAATTCGACCAGATCGCCGTCGCCATGACGGCGGAGTTCAGCAAGACGGTGACGGAGGCGGACGTCGTCATGTTCGCGGGGGTGACGGGAGACTTCAACCCGGCGCACCTCGACGCGGTGGCGGCGGAGAAGGGGCCGTTCGGAGGCCGGATCGCGCACGGGATGCTGTCGGCAGCGTTCATCTCCACCGTGCTCGCCATGCGCCTCCCGGGCCCGGGGACGATCTACCTGTCGCAGAGCCTCCGGTTCCTGCGCCCGGTGCGGATCGGCGACACGGTGACGGCGAGGGTGGAGGTGCTGGAGACGATGGCGGCAAAGCGGCGCGTGAGGCTCGCCACCTGGGTGCAGAACCAGGCGGGCGAAAAGGTGGTGGACGGAGAAGCTGTGGTGATGGTGCCGGAGCAGGACGGGCAGTGATGGACCAACCGCGCGGAAGCGGCCGCGGCCGCGCACACGTTCCCACAACAGGCGAGATCTTCTCATGAACGGCAGCACCCGGCGCCACCCCTGGCGCGCACTCCTGGCGGCGGCCTGCATGGCCGCCATGCCGGCCCTCGCCGCCGCCCAGAGCGGCACCGTGCGGGGGACCGTCGCCGGCCCCGACGGCGACGCCATCCGCGCCGCGCAGGTCACGGTGGTCGGCACCCGCTACGGGTCCACCACCAACGCCCTGGGGCAGTTCACCCTCACCGGCGTCCCTGCGGGGCCGCGCCAGCTGCGCGTGTCGCGCGCCGGCTTCCTGGCGAAGACCCACGACGTCACCGTCGCCGCGGGCGAGGAGGCGCTGGTCGCCGTCCGGCTGGAGAGCTCGCCCGTTGAGCTGGACGGGCTCGTCGTCTCCGCGTCGCGCCGCGCCGAGCGCCGGTCGGAGGCGCCGGTGACCGTGACGCGCGTGGGGCCCGAGGTGCTGGACAACCTGGCCGGGGGCTCGTTCGTGGGCGCGCTCAAGCAGGCCAACGGGCTGGACTTCGTGCAGGTGGGGGTGACCAGCGTGGGGATCAACGCGCGCGGCTTCAACTCCTCCTTC
Source organism: Longimicrobium sp. (assembly GCA_036389135.1). Lineage (NCBI taxonomy): Bacteria > Pseudomonadati > Gemmatimonadota > Longimicrobiia > Longimicrobiales > Longimicrobiaceae > Longimicrobium > Longimicrobium sp. The sequence continues at coordinate 87,123 of DASVQP010000029.1, read as the reverse complement.
AACAACCGCATGCTGATGCTGGAGGACGGCCGCATCGCCGTGCTTCCCGAGAACGGGCTGCCGGTGGGCGCTTTCACCCCCATCCCCAAGATCGACCTGGCGGGGATCGAGGTGGTGGTGGGCCCCGGCTCCGCCCTGTACGGCGCCGACGCCTCCAACGGCGTGCTGACGCTGCAGTCCAAGGACCCGCGCGAGTACCCGGGCACGCAGGTGGAGGTGGCGGGCGGGAGCCGCCAGTACACCGACGTGCAGATGCGCCACGCCGCCGTGCGCGGCAGCTTCGGCTACAAGCTGGCGGGCGAGTACAACCAGTTCAACGACTGGTCCAACCGCATCCGCGCCACGGCCGCCGCCACCTCGCCCATGGAGACCTCGGTGGGCGACAGCACGGGGCTCAACTGGGACAGCGACGTGGCGCGCGCGTACGGCGCCGCCGTCTACTACCGCGGCGACGCGCAGTTCGAGCTGAACGGCGGGTGGAGCCGCACCAACGGCGTGGGGCAGACCAACGTCGGCCGCAACCAGCTGGTGGACTGGACGTACCAGACGCAGCAGTTCAAGGCCACCTTTCCGCGCTTCTACTTCACCGCGTACCACACCGAGTCGGACGCGGGGAAGAGCTACGCTGCCAACCGCTACACCACCTTCCGCGCCGCTCCGGCGCTCGCCTCGCAGACGGACGAGCAGATCCGCCAGATGTCGGACTGGCCGAGCAACGGGCAGATCTTCGCGGCGGAGTTCCAGAACAACTTCCGCGTCCGCCCGCTCCTCAACACCAGCGTGGTGTGGGGCGCGCAGGTGAGGCACGACGTGGTGAGCAGCGAGCGCCAGTGGCTCACCGACCGCCTGACCGGCGACGACCTGACCATCGACCAGCGCGGCGTGTACGCGCAGACGGAGACGCCGCTCCTTCCGCAGCTCAAGCTGCTGCTGGCGGGGCGCTACGACGACCACGAGAACTACGACGCGCAGTTCTCGCCCAAGGCCGGCCTCGTCTTCACCCCGGTGGAGGGGCACTCGGTGCGCGCCTTCTACAACCGCGCCTTCAAGAGCCCGTCCACGCTGCAGACCAACTTCTACATCCCCAACTTCGCGCCCACCTTCGGCGTGTTCGGCAACCCCTCCGGCTTCACCGTGCGCAACGCCGCGGGTGACTCCATCCATGGCTACCGCCCGATGGAGCCGGAGGAGAACCGCACTTGGGAGGTGGGCTACAAAGCGTTGATCAACGGGCGGCTGTTCGTGGACGTGGCCGCCTATTACAGCCGTTACAAGAACTTCATGAGCCCGCTGACGCTGATCGCCAACCCATTCGCTGCGGGCGGTGCGGCCACCACCGCGTTCGGCGCTGACGGGAAGCCGCTGGTGGACGAGCAGGGGAACCCGCAGCGCGTGCTCACCTACTTCAACCTTGGTGAGGCGACGATCCGGGGCACCGACGTCTCGGCGAACTACGTGCTGAGCCGAAACGTGGACTTTACCGGCACTGTGTCGCTGGTGGAGCTGGACGGCATCTCGGGGATCGACACCAAGGTCCCGGGCGAGGTTGAGGCGACCGCGCTCAACTCCCCGGGCACCAAGTGGACGCTGGGTACCCGCCTGCGGGATCTGGGCAACTGGCAGGGTGGCCTGACGGCGCGTTACGTGAACGGCTACCAGTTCAACTCGGGGATCAACAAGGGCCGCATCCCAACCTTCTCCACGCTGGACCTAAACGTCGGATATCGGGTGCCACGCTTCCGCTCGGCGATCAACCTGGGAGTCAACAACCTGTTCGGCTGCGCCAGCGACAATCCGGGGACGGCGGACACGGACGAGAGCGGGTGCGGCTTCGACCAGCGCCACATCGAGATGATCAACATGCCGGAGATCGGCACGATGGTCTTCCTCGGCCTGCGCTTTGACACGAAGTAGCTTGCTGAACGGGGCGCCGGCACTCGCCGACGCCCCTCGGGTCGTAACAGCAGGTGAGGTGTTCCGCAGGTCCCGTGCACGCGGCACCCCGACACGGCGCCTGTTGTGAGACACCCGCCGCACCGGTAACACGTGCGTCCGCTTTCCGCGGCGCGTGTCCTGTGGGGTTCCAACGGCCCCACAACAACTCCAAACGCAGGAGCTATCATGCCCCGCCTTACACGGAGTTGGACCCTCATCACCGGCCTTCTGCTCTCGTTGCAGGGGTGCTCGGACCAGCTGCCGACCCATCGCGCTGCAGCGCCGCTTTCGGCTACGGCCGCCCGCGGTGCAGATTCCGCCAGAGTGGACCAGCTGGCAAGGGGAATCGCCGTCGCTCTCGGGGATCCCGGTCGCGGCAGAAGGTGCTGGCGGATCTGCGTGACAGCCCCTTTCCGAAGCACAAGCTCCACCTGAACAGCTACCTGCGCGGACCCCACGGCCGCGATATCGCGGATGCGGCCGCGGTGGCTGTCGGGGTAAGGGTGACGGAGCTGTTGGCCGGTCTCGATGGCCCCTCTCCACTGGAGCTGTGGCTCCCGATCGCGCTGGACAGGGCGCGCTGGGGCGGGTCCGACTCCATGGTGGTAATCGGGAGCGCGCGGCCTCGCTCACAAGTACTCCGCACCTCGCTCGCACTGCGGGGTTACCGGACGAGCGGCGAAGTGGTATCGGTTCCCGTCCAGGAGCGCAACCCTTTCGCAATTCTCGCCATCTACCCCGCGGAACAGTCATTCGGCGCGGATCCAGAGGCGGCCCTGCGCGCAGCCGGGCGGAAGATGGGGAGGACCGTGAGCACCCGTGAAGCCGAGTTCGGGGTGCAGTACGTGGACCCCTGCGCGACCGACCCATACCTGTGCGATCCAAGTTGCACCCCGGAATGGACGGCCCAATGCCCCTATGGGCCGCCCCCGGCTCCGGCTGAGGGCGTGGCGGTGCCCAGCGGATACGACAGGCACTCCTGCTTCGTGAGCTCCGACCCCTCGCAGGACGCGGACAACGATGGGATAAATGATCAGTGCGAATACGAAGTCGCCAATACGTTTAGGCCGTTCCTAGCAGTCAGCCCGAACGACGACAACCTTGAGCGGGAGCCGTACTGGGCGGTGGCCAAGGTGCGCAACCCTCAGTCGGGGTACGAAAAGCACCTGCGGATCTTCTATGCCCTTTCGTATCATGAGGATGGGGGATCACCGTCGGGCGGCTTCAAGGCCCACCACGGCGACTCGGAGTTCATTATCATCCAGGTGGTGCCACCATCCGAACCGGGTGGCCGGTGGCTCCTCTTCCGCGCAACGCTCTCCGCGCACTGGGGTGCTTTGACCGACGCCACACAAACCGTGGAGGACTGGTGGCTGACTTATCCAGAGGGGACGCCTCGAGCCCGGCCGCTGGTATGGGTGGCCGAGGACAAGCACGCCAACTACGACAGCTGGATCTCGTGTGACGAGGGAGCATACTACTGGGATAACTGCGACGGGAATTACTACAACACGTACAACTCCTACTTCACGGTGGAAGTGCTTCCCAATGCCAACCTCGGCGACGGCTACTCGGGGTACCTGACTTACTGCGCATATAGCCGGAAAGGGAGACCCGGACGCGAGTGCTTCTGGGATTGGTCGAACTTCTACGGCTGGACGGAACGCAGCGGAGACTGGGCGGGACCGTACGCCGAGGCACTCTGGGCATTCGGATTCTGACGCGCCGGAGGTAATCCGTCGAAAGAGGCCTCCGGTGGACTCACGCGAGGCGTAGATGAGGAGCCTGATCCTCATCTGCGCCTCCATAGGAAGCCTGCCGTTCTGCACCTTTCGCAATCGAATTTACGCAACAGATGACCACCGCACCACTTCTTGCCATGACCGCCGCATCGATGCTGGCCGCAGCGCCCGCGGACACCTCCGGAAGCTGGGAGTGGCACACCCACACCAGCGATGCGGGAACGCGCCGCTACCGCCTATTCGTCCCCGCCGGCGTGGATGCATCGCGCCCGGCGCCGCTGGTGGTGATGCTGCACGGCTGCACGCAGGACCCCGACGACTTCGCGCGGGGCACCCGCTTCAACGAGGCCGCGGCGGAGGAGCGGGTCATCGTCGCGTATCCCGAGCAGACCGGCGCGCTGCACCCGCAGAAATGCTGGACGTGGTACGATCCCGCCCACCAGGCGCGCGGCGGCGAGCCCGCGCTGGTCGCCGGCATCGCGCGCGAGGTGATGGCGGCGCGTCCCGTAGATGCGAAGCGCGTGTACGTGGCCGGCATCTCGGCCGGCGCGGCGATGGCCATCAACACGGCGGCTGCGTACCCCGAGCTCTTTGCGGCCGCGGGCGCGCACTCTGGCATCGCGTACCGCGCCGCCACCGCGGTCCCGCAGGCGCTCGCGGTAATGCGGAACGGCTCGGCTGCACCCGACTCGCTACGTGTGGAACGGGCGGTGCCGCTGATCGTATTCCACGGCGCGTCGGACCCGGTGGTCGCGCCGATTAACGGGCGCCAGCTCGCGGCGCTGTGGGCACGCGCGGGCGGCCTCAAGGACTTCCAGCGTTCGGAGATGGAGACCGGCGGGTTGCGTGCGACCCGTGACGTGTACGGCCCATTCCTGGAGCTGTGGATGGTGGAAGGGCTCGGCCACGCCTGGTCCGGCGGCTCCGCTGAAGGCACCTACACGGACGTGCGCGGTCCGGATGCGACGCGCGAGATGCTCCGCTTCTTCCTGGCCCACACGCGATGAGCCGCACCGCCTTTCCCGTGCACCCCGATCCGCTGCGCTTCTGGCGGAGGCAGGCGCCCGCGCGGGTCGCGCTGGTCGACCGCACCCGCGGCGAGCGCCTCACCTACGCGGAGCTCGACGCGGCGGCGGACCGCTGGGCCGCCCTCCTGCGCGCCCGCGGCATCGGGCGCGGCGACCTGGTGGGGGTGCTCTCCGGGAACCGGCACGAAGTCCCGGCGCTCTTCTTCGCCTGCGGACGCGTGGGAGCGGCGCTGGTGCCGCTCAACTGGCGCCTCGCCGCGGCTGAGCTCGCGCCCATCCTGGCCGATGCGCGCCCCTCGATCCTCTTCGGCGAAGACCGCTTCCGCGCGCTCGCCGACGACGCGGAGTGGATCGACCTGGACCATGACGCACCGGCGCTCCTGGAGCGCGGCGGCCCCGCGGCGCCCGACGTCGAGATCGACGCGGAAGACGCGGCGCTCGTCCTCTACACCTCCGGGAGCACGGGGAAGCCCAAGGGCGCCGTCCTCCCCCACCGCCAGATCCTGTGGAACGCCGTCGCAACCGCCACCGCGTGGGAGCTTGACGCGGACGATGTCGTGCCGGTGTCGACGCCGCTCTTCCACACGGGCGGCTGGAACGTCTTCGCCACCCCCGCGTGGCATCGCGGCGCGACCGTTGTGCTCTTCGACGGCTTCGACGCCGACGGCTTCCTGCAGGCCGTCGAGGAAGAGGGAATCACCACCGCGCTCACCGTCCCCACGCAGCTGCTGATGCTCACCGAGAGCCCGCGCTGGGGGCGCCCGCTGCCGCGGCTCCGCTCCTTCGTCTCGGGCGGCGCGGCGTGCCCGCCCTCGCTGGCTGCGCGCGTGCGGGAGGCGGGCTACCGCTTCCGCGAAGGATACGGACTTACCGAGTGCGGCCCCAACTGCTTCTCCATCTCGGACGACGAGGCGCGCGCCCGGCCGGGGAGCGTCGGCTGGCCCGTCCCCTTCCTGGAGATGCGCCTGGAGACCGCCGATGGCCGCGAAGCCGAGCCCGGCGAGCCTGGCGAGCTCCTGCTGCGCGGCCCGCAGCTCTTCGCCGGCTACCTGCGCGCACCCGAGCGCACCGCCGAAGCGCTCGATGCGGACGGGTGGCTGCACACCGGCGACCTCGCCCGCCGCGACGCCGACGGCGCCTACACCATCTGCGGGCGCCGCAAGGAGATGTACATCTCGGGCGGCGAGAACGTCTTCCCCGCCGAGGTGGAGGCGGCGCTCGCAGACTGCCCCGGCATCGCCGAAGCCGTCGTCGTCGGCGTGCACGACGAACGCTGGGGTGAGGTGGGACGCGCCTTCGTCGTACTGCGCCCCGGCGAGTACGCGACGGGCGAGGCGCAGGTGGTGGCCTATGCGCGCACGCGGCTGGCCGGGTACAAGGTGCCGCGCACCGTCTTTATCCTCCCCGAGATCCCGCGCCTAGGCTCCGGCAAGCCCGATCGCGCCGCCCTCGCCCGCTGGACGCCCCAGGAGGTGGCCCGGTGACCGAAGGCGCCCGAGCCAAGGGATCCGCGCTCCGCTCCACCCTTGCCTTCGTCGCCGAGCGCGCCGGCGACGGAGGCGTCGACGACGTCCTCGGCCGCCTACGCCCTGAGGAGCGCCGCGCCATCGCCTCCGTCGCCCCCACCGACGAGGTGCCGATGGAGCTGATGAGGTCGCTCTGGCGCGCCACCGACGCCGTGCTCGGCCCAGCCGACCCGGGATGGCCGGAACGCTCGGGAGCGTACTCCATCGAGGGCGCCGGGGTGCAGCTCTACGGCGGTATCCTCCTCAAGCAATCGCCCCTTGAGTTCCTCACGCAGCGCGTTTCCCTCTTTCGGCTCTTCTACCAGCCGGGCAACATGGAAGTGGTCGAGATCGAGCCCGGCCGCGCCGTCCTGCGCCTGGTCGGCTTCGACCCTGGCGACACCACCTTCTGCCGCCGCCAGACCGGAGGTCTCCTCCGTTCCGTGGAGCTGGCGGGCGGCGCCACCCCCTCCGTCCGCCACGTCCGCTGCTCCGTCGAGGGCGACGCCTTCTGCGAATGGGAGCTCCGCTGGGACTGAAATCGCCACCATTCAGCCACCGCCCGGACCGGTTTGCGCTCGAAGTTTGCAGCCCCAAAAAAGCACGTATAGCTTCGAAACGAACGACAACGAGGAGGCTGATATGAAGGACGCCAAGATGCGCGAGCTCGTCCCACCAATGTGGCCGCCGGACAGCTTCACGATGGAGGAGGCCGAGGCTGCGGTGTTGAAGGTGAAAGCCGCAAGGGAGGCTCGGGAGAACGCGAAACGCAAGCGCTCCCGTGGCGCAAAGAAGTCCCGTAGGGGCGGCGGCGAAGTCAACGGCGGCGAGGATCCATGATCGCTCGAAGCTACGACCGGAACGTGTTCATCAACTGCCCTTTCGATCCAGCGTACCGCCCACTGTTCGAGGCGATCGCTTTCGCCACTTCCGACTGCGGGTACCATCCTCGCTGTTCTCTCGAGGTGGACGACAGCAGCCAGGTGCGTATCGAGAAGATCACCACGATCATCCGCGAGTCACGCCTGGCGGTGCACGACATCTCCCGAACGCAGCTCGACCGCGGCACGCGGCTACCACGCTTCAACATGCCGCTGGAGTTGGGTATCTTCCTGGGCGCGAAGTCGTTCGGCTCCGGAGAACACAAGGAGAAGGTGGCGATCATCCTGGACACCGACCGTTACCGCTACCAGAAGTTCATCTCCGATATTGCGGGTCAGGACATCCGCGCGCACGGCGGCAGAACGGACGAAGTGATCCGCGAGGTGCGCGATTTTCTCTCGACCCATCGCGAGCCGGGGGTAATCCTTCCGGGCGGAGAAAAGATCGTCGAACGCTACCGCCGGTTTCACGGCGATCTACCCGCTCTGTGCCGCGAGGTGCACCTGGAGTATGCGAGGCTGAACTTCCGCGACCTCTCGTTCCTGATCTTCTCCTGGCTTAAGAAGCACCCGGTGCAGCCGCGGCGGCCCGCGCTTGAAGAGATCGATCGAGGCGCTTAGATCAAGCTCTACAGGTAGACGACTCACCGCGTGAGATCGGCGTTCCGGCCCGATCCCTGCGCACAGATGCGGGCCGCCGGAGCCCGCTCGGGGCCGGCACGGTCCGTCTCTCGCGCGCCCGGTAATGCCGCAGCTTTCCGCACCCAAGAAGAACCCGAAGACGCTCCCGGCCTTTCCGCTGCGGGTGGCGGCGGTGGACGTGGGCTCCAACGCCATGCGCTTCATCGCCGCGGAGTTCCGCGGCGCCACGGAGTACGAGACGCTGGCCGAGCAGCGCATGCCCGTGCGGCTGGGGCACGACGTCTTCCTGACCGGCAAGCTGCCGCGCGAAGCGATGGACGCGGCCGTGGAGGCGATGAAGGGCTTCCGGCGGCAGATGGAGGCGCTGGGAATCGAGCACTACCGCGCCGTGGCCACCAGCGCCATGCGCGAGTCGCGCAACGGCGGCGAGCTGGTGCAGCGCATCCGCGACGAGGCGGGGCTGGAGTTGGAGGTCATCACCGGGTCCGAGGAGGCGCGGCTGGTCTACGAGGCGATCCGCGCCAGCGTTCCCCTCGAGAACCACAAGTGGATCCTGGTGGACCTGGGCGGCGGGAGCGTGGAGGTGTCGCTGGTGGACGCCAGCGGCATCCTTTGGAGCGAGAGCCACGTGATGGGCTCCGTGCGCCTCCTGGAAGAGCTCTCCGTCTCTGGCGAGGAGCCCGGGCGCTTCCAGCGGCTGCTGCGCGAGTACGCGGCCACGCTCCAAATTCCCGTCATCGCGCAGCAGTGGAACCCGCGCGGGGTGATCGCCACCGGCGGCAACATCGAGGCGCTGGCGAGGCTGGCGGGCGGCAAGGCGGCGCGGGGGAAGGTGACGCGCCTGTCGCTCACCGAGCTGCGCGGGCTCATCGAGATGCTCTCGCGTCTCTCGTACCGGCAGCGGGTGGACGAGCTGGGGCTGCGCGAGGACCGCGCGGACGTGATCCTCCCCGCCTCCATGGTCTACGAGCGCGTCATCTCCGTGTCCGGCGCGGAGGAGGTGTTCGTGCCGGCGGTCGGGCTCAAGGACGGCGTGCTGGTGGACCTGGTGGACGACCTGGTGACGCATCAGGAGCACGAGAACCGCAAGGACAGGCACGCGGTGGCCGGGGCGGTGTCGCTGGGGCGGCGCTACATGTTCGACGAGACGCACGCGCAGCACGTGGCGCGGCTCGCCGGCTCCCTCTTCGACCAGCTCCGCAAGGTGCACAAGCTGGAGCCCACCGACCGGCGCATCCTGCTGGCCGCGGGGGTGCTGCACGACATCGGCGTGTACGTGGGCTACAAGAAGCACCACAAGCACTCATTCTACCTGGTCTCCCAGAGCGAGATTCCGGAGTTCACGCAACGCGAGATCGACATCATCGCCAACCTTGCGCGATACCACCGCAAGGGAGTCCCGGCCGAGCACCACGACCACTTCACCCGGCTTCCGGAAGAGGACCGGGCGCGGGTGATCAAGCTCGCCTCGCTGCTGCGCGTAGCCGATGCGCTGGACCGCGAGCACATCCAGGCCGTCTCCAGCGTGCGCGCGCGCGTGGCGAAGGATCGCTGCACGCTGGAACTGGAGTGCACGGGCGACCTCCTCCTGGAACGCTGGGCACTGCGCCGCAAAGGCGGGCTCTTTGAGGACACCTTTGGCCTCAAAGTGGAGATCGCAGGCTCCGCGGAGTGAACCCGCGGCTGTTGGATGGTGAAGCCCACCCGATCCCGCCTTCGCTGATCAGGCTCACATGAACACGTCAGCGCACGACACGGAGGTGCTGGTGGCCGGCGGCGGCCCCACGGGGCTGATGCTGGCGCTGGGGCTGGCTTCGCGCGGGATCGCATGCCGCGTGGTCGACCGGACGCCCGTGCGCTCCGACCGCTCGCGCGCGCTGGTGGTGCACGCCCGCTCGCTCGAGCTGCTGCAGAAGCTGGGGATCGCGGACGAGCTGGTCGCGGCGGGGCGGAAAACGATGGCCGCGAAGGTCTTCATCAACGGCCGCCCCGCGGTGGACTTCGCGTTCGGCAAGGTCGCCAAGGTCACCGATACGCCCTTCCCATTCACCCTCCTGGTGTCGCAGGTGGAGACGGAGCGCGTGCTGGAAAGGCGGCTGGCCGCCCTGGGAATGAACGTGGAGCGGCCGCTGGAGCTGCTCGGCTTTGAGCAGGACGCGGACGCGGTGCGCGCGCGCCTGCGGCACGAGGATGGGCGTGAGGAAGAGGTCCGCGCCCGCTACATCGTGGGATGCGACGGCGCGCACAGCGTGGTGCGCAAGGGGGCGGGGCTGAGCTTCGATGGCGGGGCGTATCCGCAGGACTTCGTGCTCGCGGACGTCACCGTAGAGTGGGAAAACGATGATGATTCGCTGTACATCTTCGTCTCGCGCGCGGGGCTCCTGGCCGTCTTTCCGTTCGCCGAGCCGGGGTCCTACCGGCTGATCGCGACGCGCCCCGAGTCTGCGCCCGATGACGCGGGCGACCCATCGCTCGACGAGATGCGGGAGATCGTCCGCCAGACCTCACCGATTCCCATGGAGCTCCGGGATCCGCGCTGGCTCGCGCGCTTCCGCCTCCATCATCGCGCCGCGAACCACTACCGCGCGGGCCGGGCGTTCGTGGCGGGCGATGCGGCGCACATCCACAGCCCGGCGGGAGGGCAGGGGATGAACACGGGGCTCCAGGACGCGGCCAACCTGGCGTGGAAGCTGGCGCTCGTGCTTCGCGGGCATGCGCCGGAAGGGTTCCTGGACAGCTACGAGGCCGAGCGGCTCCCCGTGGGACGGCGCCTGCTGCGCACCACGGACCGGCTCTTCGCGGGCACCGCGTCGCGCGGCCCGGTCAGTTTGGCGCTCGCCGGCTTCGTCCTGCCGCGCATCGGCAGGATCGCGCTCGGCCGGCCGGGGCTCGCGGTACGTGGCTTCCGCTTCATCTCGCAACTGGAGATCGCGTATCCTTCCAGCCCAGTCGTCGACGAGGCGCGGCCACGCTTCCGCGGCGGCCCTCGGGCGGGGCACCGCGCGCCGGACGCCAAGGTGCGCCGCGACGGTAGCGAAACCACGCTGTTCTCGCTCTGCGCCGGCGCCGCGCACCACCTCCTCGTCTTCGGCGGCGATACGGTGGATGCGCTCCGCACCCTGGCCACCGAGCACCTGGGCGACGTACGGGCGCACCACATCGCCCGCAGCCCCGGCGTGGCGGGCGCGTGGTTCGACGAGTCAGGCGAGGCGCACCAGCGCTATGGGATCACGGAATCTGGCTATTACCTGATCCGTCCTGACGGCTACATCGCGTTCAGAGCGGCTGGACTGAACACGGAACCGCTTGCCCCGTACTTCCTCCGTATCTTCCCGGCTCAATAGTTGGTCTCGCCAACCATCGTTCAGGACTGTTCTCTCCCGCGCCTCTGCGCCTCCGCGTGAGACCAGCTGTTTGCTACAACCCGGTCGGATGGTCGATGAAGAACCATTTGATGCCGAACTTCCGCTCCAGGTGCTCAGCGAGGGCACGAACACCCCAGACCTCAGTGGCGTAGTGGCCGCCAAGGTAGAGGTTGATCCCGCCCTCCTCGGCGTCAAAGAAGTTGTGGTGCGCTCCCTCGCCGGTGACAAAGGCGTCGAGCCCCGCCGCCACCGCATCTGCCACCCTCCCGCCAGCGCCACCCGTAACGACGCCAACCCGCCGCACGTGCTCCGGCCCGCCCGGGATCATCTTCACGCGCGTGCCAAGAACCTCGTCGAGCCGCGCGCAGAGCGCCTCACGGCGCAGATCCACCTCACCCCACACGCCGAGCGGCAGCCCCTTGAAATCTCCAAAGGTTCCCTGCGGCTCCGCGCCGAGCGCCCGCAGCAGGACAGCGTTGTTGCCGACCTCCGGATGTGCATCGAGCGGCAGGTGCGCGGAGTAGACGGCGACACCCGCGTCCAGCAGCGGCTTGATGCGACGATAGCGCCGGCCGGTCAGGGGACGGTTTCCATCCCAGAAAAGCCCGTGGTGCACCAGGAGGAGATCCGCATCCCCTGCGATCGCCTGGTCCACCGTCGCCTGCGCCCCGTCCACCGCCACGGCGATGCGGCGGATGGGACGCGTGCCCTCCACCTGCAGCCCGTTTACCGCGTCCGGATAGTCGGGCGTAGTGCCGATATGGAGGTAGTTGTCCAGATAGCGGACCAGCTCGTCGAGCTTCACGAGAATGCCGGTGGGAAGAGACGCGCGTTTTCCCCGATCTGTGGATAACGGGAGTGGAGAACCAGGGGCAGCCGGTGTGGAAAACGTGCAAACCGTTATTGCATATGGATTTGCGCGCTGTTCACGCCGTTGTGGAAAACATCCCGGCGTGCGTGGAGTTTTCCCCCGACCCTGCGGGGAGGGCGCGGACAGCCTCGGCATCCAGCATCTGAACCTGGCCGTTGAAGCGCGCGCCTTCCTCCAGGTGAAGGTGCTGGGCCCGGGCATGGACGACGCCCTCGATGTCGCAGGTGGCCTGGAGCTCCAGCCGGCTCTCGGCCACGACGCTGCCACGGATCCGGCCGCCGATCACCGCGTCCTGGGTGAAGATGTCGCCCTCCACCAGGCCCTCGCGGCCGACCACCACCGCCTTCGTGGCGCGGATCGTCCCGCGGATCTCGCCCTCGATGCGCACCGTGCCGTCGGTGACCAGGTCGCCCACGATCCGCATCCCGGGGCCGATGATCGACATCGACGCCTCGCCTGCGTTTCCGCGCGAAGGTGCGGACGTATCACCGATGTTCTTTGCTTTTCCGAACGCCATCCTCTACTCCGGTAAGTGAACGAGTGACACCGGATCGACCGGCGTCCCGTTCCTGCGAATCTCGAAATGAAGGTGCGGAGCCGTGGAGACTCCCGTGCTTCCGCTCAGCGCGATGGTCTGGCGGGAGCGCACCCGCTGCCGTGCCTTCACCAACACGCGGGAGGCGTGCCCGTACAGCGACTCGTACCCGCCCCCGTGCGCGATGCGCACGAAGAGGCCGTACACGCTGTCGCGCCCCGCCTCCGTCACCGTGCCATCCCCGGCGGCTACGATGGGCGTGCCGAGCGCCACCGCGATGTCCATCCCCGGGTGGCGCTCGCCATCGCCGCGGCCGCGCTGCCCGCGCGTGACGAACCCGCGCGCCGCCAGCGGCCACGCGCGCGGAAGAAGTGCCTGGTCCGCCGAGTCCGCCTCCGCGGTGTCACGCGCCACCGGCGGCGGGGCCGCGGCCTTGGCGGGCTCGCGCCGGCGAACGCCGCCCAGCAGTCGGGTGATCTGCGCGTACCGCGCCTCCATCTCCACGAGCCTGCGGCGGAGCTGGTCCACCTCTGCCACCTCTCCCTCCAGCCGCCGCACGTCGCGCTGCAGCACCTGCGCCCGGGTGGCCTGCGCCGCCAGGTAGAACCACGACCCGATCATCAGCACCAGCGCCACACCCAGCCCGATCGCCGCGAATTTGAGAAGCCGCAGCCTGCGGTACGAAAGCTCGTAGGTGCGCGTGGTGAGATCCGTGCCGCCGCCATGCGGCACGACGATGAAGGTCATCCGGCGATCTTCGGCGGCGCGCAAGCGGGGGCCTCGGTGCTGGGACATAACGAGAGTGCGTTAGTGCGTGAGTGCGTAAGCGCGTTTTGTGCAGCGCACTTACGCACCGGCGCACTCACGCACTTTCCTCCCCGAGAAGCAGCTCCAGCACCCGGTCGAAATCGTCCGCGTTGTAGAACGGGATCTCGATGCGGCCGCTCTTTCCGCTCGCGCCCACGCGGATGCGCACGGCGGTGCCCATGGCGCGCTGGAGCTCCGTTTCCAGGTGGCGGACGTGCGGGTCGGCCGGGGGAGCGGCGGGGGCGGGCGAGGGCGGGGCAGGGGAGCGCTCGCCGCCCTCGCGCCGTTGCCGCACGCGCTCTTCAACCGTGCGCACGGAGAGGGAGCCCTCCGCGGCCTCGCGCGCCATCTCCGCCATGGCGCGCTCGTCGTCCAATCCCAGGATCGCGCGGGCGTGGCCCATGGAGAGGGTGCCCTCGTTGACCATCCGCTGCACGGAGGCGGGAAGCTGCAGCAGGCGGAGGAGGTTGGCGACGGTGGAGCGCTCGCGGCCCACGCTCTCGGCCACTTCGGCCTGCGTGAAGCCGAACTCGTCGATCAGCTGCTGGTACCCGGCCGCCTCTTCCAGCGGGGAGAGCTCGGCGCGCTGCACGTTCTCCACGATGGCCAGCACGAGCATGGCGCGGTCGTCCGGCTCCTTTACGATGGCGGGCACCTCGGCCCACCCCAGCCGCCGCACCGCACGCCAGCGCCGCTCGCCCGCCACCAGCTCCCACTCCGCACCCTCGGGGGCGCCGGCGGGCGCGGGGCGCACCACCAGCGCCTGTAACAGGCCATTCTGGCGGATGGAGGCTTCCAGTTCGGCGAGCTGCGCCTCGGCGAACTCGCGGCGGGGCTGGAATGGGTTCGGCGCAATGCGCGCCACGGGGACCATCCGAATCCCATCCGCGGGCGCGGTTTCGCCCTGGGGCTGCGAGTACTCGCCGAGGAGGGCGCTGAGGCCTTTGCCCAGGCGGGCCTTCTTCACGGCGGACACTTAGCGCGCCCCCGCGCCGACGGGCTCGGCCAGCGCCTCGGAAGCACGGCTCCCGTTGCGGGCGATCACCTCGTTGGCCAGCGAGAGGTAGCTCTTCGCGCCCACCGACAGGACGTCGTAGAGTACGATCGGCTTCCCAAAGGAGGGTGCCTCGGCGATGCGGACGTTCCGCGGGATGGTGGTGCGGTACACCTTGGGGCCGAAGTACTCCTTGGCCTCGTCCGCCACCTGGCGCGACAGGTTCAGGCGCCCATCGTACATCGTCATAAGCACCCCCTCTATCTGCAAGCGCGGGTTGAGGTTACCCTGCACGAGGGTGATCGTGTTCAGGAGCTGCGACAGCCCCTCAAGTGCGTAGAACTCGCACTGGATTGGGATCAGCACCGAGTCGGCCGCCGCCATCGTGTTCAGGGTCAGGAGACCGAGCGAGGGCGGGCAGTCGATCACGATGTACTCGTAGCTGTCGCGGATGGAGGCGAGCGCGTTACGCAGCACCCCTTCGCGCCCGCGCCGGCTCACCAGTTCCACCTCCACCCCCACCAGGTCGCGCGTCGCGGGGACCACGTCCAGGAAGGGAAAGTGGACGTTCTTCACCACCGCCTCAGCGATCGGGAGGTCGTCGGAGAGGATGTCGTAGATGGAGCGCTCGAGCGAGTCCTTGTTGATCCCGAGCCCGCTGGTGGCATTCCCCTGCGGATCTGTGTCGATGACGAGCGTTTTCTTTTCCGCGACCGCCAGGCAGGCAGCCAGGTTGATCGCGGTGGTCGTCTTTCCGACGCCGCCCTTCTGGTTCGCGATGGCGATGATGCGAGACAAGCGTCCTTCTCAGTGCTGCGCGGGAGGGGTGGGGTGAGCCGTGGCCGAAATATACGACCCCCGCGGGGGTGAGTCTAGCGACCGCCAGTGTTCCGCCAACTGAGGCACCGGGTGCGATGCGGGTGGGGCCCTCGGATGCGGGAGCAGTGTTCCACGTGGAACAAGTGACGGCGACTGAGAATAATGGCAGGAGCAAGGGTAACTACGGCCTCTGCCCGTAGCCGTATGGCCCTACTCCCGCGCTGCCATCTGCTCCCCGCGCTTGCGAAGCTCCATCACAAGGTTCTGAAGGTCGCTCGGGGAGACGCCAGGAATGCGCGATGCCTGCGCCAGCGTGGCGGGGCGGATGCGGTCAAGCTTCTGGCGCGCCTCAAAGGAGAGCGAGTGGAGCTCAATCCAGGGGAGGTCGGCGGGGAGCGCGATGTCCGCGTGCCGCTGGAGCGCGGCGGATCGTGCGCGCTCCTTGATCAGGTAGCCGTCGTACTTCATCTCCATCTCGACCGCCGCAAGCGTCTCCAGCAGGACCGCACGTTCCGCGTTCGGCGCGCCGCCGACTGCATCCAGCAGCGCCTCACCCCCAACTTTCGGACGGCGGATCAAGACGGAGAGGCGCGTCGGCTCGCGCAGTGGAGAGGACTCGACCGCTTCCAGGAGCGGGTTCACGGCGCCGGGCGGGGCGTTCGTATCGCGCAGCCATGCGCTCACTTGATCGGCGAGTTCCTGGCGGTCCTCCATTACCTCGCGCTGCGCGTCACTCAGCATCCCGCGTGCGGCGGCGATGGGGCCCAGCCTCTGGAGCGCGTTGTCCTGGCGAAGGGTGAGCCGGAACTCCGCGCGCGAGGTGAAGAGGCGGTACGGCTCGTCCGTGCCCTTGGTCACCAGGTCGTCCACCAGCACGCCGATGAAGGCCTGGTCGCGCTCGAGGATGAGCGGCTCGCGGCCAAGCGCCGCGAACGCCGCGTTCGCGCCGGCGACAATGCCCTGGCCCGCGGCCTCCTCGTAGCCGGTGGTCCCGTTCACCTGGCCTGCGAGGAAGAGCCCCGCCAGCGCCTTCGACTCCAGCGTGGGATGGAGCTGGTGTGGAGGGTAGTAGTCGTACTCGATCGCGTACCCCACCTTCGTCATCCGCACCTGTTCCAGCCCCGGGATGCTGCGCAGCATCCGCTCCTGCACACCGGCGGGCAGGGAGGTGGAGAGACCGTTGACGTACATCTCGCACGTATCCAGCCCCTCCGGCTCCAGGAAGATCTGGTGGCGCGGCGCGTCGGGGAACTTGACGATCTTGTCTTCGATGGATGGACAGTAGCGTGGCCCCCGCCCCGAGATCTCGCCGCCGTACAGTGCGGACTCGCCGAGGTGCCCGTGAACGAGGTCGGCGAGCTCGGCGCCCGTCCATGTGATCCAACACGGGAGTTGGGGAAGGAGCGGGGCGCGCTCCCAGACGGAGAGGCGATAGTCGGGACTCTCTCCCGGCTGCTCCTCTACACGCGAGTAGTCGACGCTGCGCCCGTCGATGCGGGGCGGCGTTCCAGTCTTGAAGCGCGCCACCTCCAGCCCAAGCGCCTCCATCTGCTCGGCGAGGCGGATGGAGGGCGGGTCACCGGCGCGGCCGGCCGGCACACCCTCGGCGCGTCCCACGTGGATTCGTCCACGCAGAAAGGTCCCCGCGGTTAGGACGACGGAGCGCGCCCGGAACTCGAAGCCGTTCTCCGTCTTCACCCCCGCGACGCGCCCCCTGTCTAGGAGGAGCGAGCCGACCATCCCCTGAAAGAACTCCAGACCCTCGTGGCGCTCCAGGAGCGCCCGCGCAGCACGCGGGTAAAGGCCGCGATCGCACTGCATGCGCGGCGCCCACACGGCCGGGCCCTTGGAGCGGTTCAGCATCCGGAACTGGATGCGGGCGCGGTCCGTCGCCATCCCCATCACCCCACCGAGCGCATCCACCTCGCGCACGACGGTTCCCTTTGCAACGCCGCCGATCGCCGGGTTGCAGCTCATCTGGCCGATGGCTTCCAGGTTGGCGGTGACCATCAGCGTGCGTGCGCCCGCCCGCGCCGCGGCCGAGGCCGCTTCGACCCCGGCGTGCCCTCCGCCGACCACGATGACGTCGTGCATCTGGAATGGGAACAGTGAAGAGGAACGTAGGTGAGCACACGGCGGGTTCACCGCCGAGGAACTCTGTACCTTGCAGGTGCAGTGCTGTTCCACGTGGAACACTGCTGAAGCAGCCCCACGGAGCGACAGCAGAGGGCATCCGCGAAACCGTTACCGAATCACGATTCACCGCCACCCCGGTACATGGCACATGTGTTGCACCCCCGCCCCGGCCCACGGCAGGGAATACCAGATTCAGCGGAGGCTTGCATGGCGGACCAGAACAACTACGGCGCTGGCGGGACCGGCGGCTCGGGCGGCGCGGGTGGTCTGGGGAGCACCGGGTCGGCGGGGAGCGGATCGACGGGCGGCTCCTCCGGCGCGGGGAGCTCCTCGGGCAGCACGGGTGGCTCCGGAGGTGGACCCGGTTCCACGGGCGGGACCGGTAGCGGCACCGGATACGGCTCCACCGGCTCGGGCAGCACCGGCGGGTCCACGGGCGGCACGACTGGCTCGGGCAGCACCGGCGGGTCGTCCGGAGGCGGCGCGACGGGCTCGAGCAGCGGTGGATCGACGGGCGGTGAGTCCGGCGGCGGCGTGACGGGCGGCTCCACCGGCGGCGAGGGTGAGGGCGGCGGCGGGCTCAAGGACACCCTGAGCCAGGTGCAGAACCGCGCGGACGAGATGCTCGACCAAGCGGCCGAGCGGCTGGAGCAGGTGGCGGAGCAGATCGACAGCATGGCCGATCGCGTTCCCAATCGCGGCGTGGGCGCGCGCGCGGGGACGCTGGGGCACAGCGCGGCGGATACTATCGAGGCGCTCGCCCGCTTCTTCCGCGACAACGACGTCGAAACCCTCGAGCGCGACCTGGGCCGCATCGTCGCGGCGCGGCCGGTCTCGACGCTGGTGGCGGCATGCGTCGCCGGGTTCGTGGTCGGAAAGGTCCTTCGCTGAGGAGGCGGACATGGCGGACGAAATCAACGTGACGCGCACCACCACCACCGGGGCTGACGGCGCTCCCGGACGAGCGGACGACGAGCCGGGGTTGGGGGAGTTGTTCCGGCAGCTCGCCCAGGACAGCGCCACGCTGGTCCGCCAGGAGATGGCGCTGGCGAAGGCGGAGATGACCCAGAACCTCAAGGCCGCCGCGCGCGACGCCACCATGGTGGCCGTCGGAGGCGGGGTGGCGCTGCTCGGGATGCTGGTGCTGATCCTCTTCCTGGTGCTCGTTATCGGCGACGCGCTGAACGAATACTGGGCTGGCGCGCTTATCGTAGGGCTGCTCTTCCTGATCATTGGCGGGGTGCTGGCCATGGGAGCCCTCAAGCGGCTCAAGCATGACAGCCTGACCCCAGCGCGGACCATCGACACTCTCAAGGAGGACAAGCAATGGGCGCAGAGCGAGATCAAGCAGGTTCGCAGGGACCTGGCATGAGCGGCGCCGGCTATGGGAGCACGGGCGGCTCCAACGCGGGATCCACCGGCTCGAACGCGATGGGCGACCGCTCTGGCACCGGGGAGGTGCACAGCGGCCTCCACAGCGGCGGCCAGCGCGACGACTACTCCGGGATCGGCTTCGCCGGCTCGGGCGGCGCGCAGGGCGGTGTGCGCGACAAGGTGAGCGGTGCGGCACGCGGCGCGGCCGACACGGTGCGCGATCAGGCCGGCGGCGCTGCCTCGGCGGCGCGCGGGCGGCTGGGCGCGCTCAGCGAGCGGGCCAACAGCGCGCTCGAAGGGCGCGGCGTCATCGCTCGGCTCCAGGAGAACCCGCTTCCGGCGCTCGGCGTCGCATTCGCGGTCGGCTTCCTGGTGGCGGGCGGCACGAACGTCAGCACGCGGCCCAACTCGCCGGCGGCGCGCGCCCGGCAGGAGCTGCGCGGGGCGCTGATGGCCGGCCTCAGCTCCGGTGTGTCGCAGGGCGCCCGCGGCTTCCTGGACACGGCGGGGCGGCCGGAAGGCTTCGCCAACTCCTTCCTGCGGAACGTGCTGAGCAGCGTGCTCAGCGGCGCCGGGGGCGGGGGGCAGGGGGGTGGCGGCCAGCAGGGCGGTGGCCAGCAGCGGTCGCAGGGCGGGGGCCAGGGTGGCCAGCGCTCCTCCGGCGGCGGCTCGGGCGGCGGTCGCCCGGGCGGGCAGTCGCAGTACTGAGGATGCCGGAGGCCGCGTTCCGGGTAAGCGGGCGGGTGCAGGGGGTCGGGTTCCGCTGGTGGACCCGGCTCCAGGCCCGGCAGCTCGACCTGCAGGGTACGGTGAGGAACGCGGCCGACGGTTCTGTGGAGGTCCACGCACGCGGAGAGGCGGCGGCGCTCGATGAGCTTCGCCGCCGCCTCTCGTCCGGCCCCCCTGGCGCACACGTCGACGCAGTGGAGTCCATACAGGTCGATCTCGCCTCCGCGGGCGAAGGGTTCCAGATCCTCCGCTGACTTCCCGAACAGTTCCCGAATAAACTCACCTCCAGAATTGCGCTCTGCCGCACGATCTGCCCTGGATCGCCCCACCGGGACGTTTGCGGCTGCTCACGCGCGGCAGAACGCGATTCTACGCGTTTCACGTTTGCATATGCGCCGAAACGATCCCGAAGGGCAGGGCTCGGTGGTTGAAATCGCTGCAACAACCGCGGGAAGCCTGCCTTCGCAGGCTGGCGGTGGCGGATCAGCTCGCGAGGCGGGCACCGGGGCGCATCTGGACGCGGCGCTGCGGCGGGAAGCGGGCACCCGGATGGCCGCATCACCCGATGGGATTGGACCCGGGCATCGGTGCCGCGTCACCAGGGAATAAATAAATCCCCCGGCTGGAACGACGGGAAGGCGGCTGAAGCCGGCTCGAGAAACGCGGCATTGGACCCGGAGTCCGCGCAGGCGGACTTTGTGCTGTTGTTGCCGCGAGTTCACTCGCCACATGCCCAGCCAACCCCCAGGCTTCGGCACCTACTTCCCCACGCAGAAGTCGCCGAACACACGCCCGAGCACGTCGTCGATGGTGACGGCGCCGACGAGGTCCTCCAGGGCGGCCGCGGCGGCCTGGAGGTGCGTGGCGGCGTACTCCATAGGGACGCCGTTCGCCTGCGCGTCGAGGAAACCCCGTACCTCGTCGCGGGCGGCGCGGAGGGCGCGGGCGTGGCGCTCGCGCGTGACCAGCGGCGCCTCGCCGGGCTCGCCCAGGATGCCGCCGAACGCGCGGTGTAGAAGCACCTGCCGAAGCTCCTCCAACCCCGTGCCCTCTGCCGCGGAGACAAGCACCCCTTCCGCAGTCTCGCTTCCCAGTCCCCGCCCGCCATCCCCCACACGATCCGCCTTGGTCCGCACCAGCACCGTCCGCTCGGGATCCACGGTGGCCAGGAAGGCGGCCTCATCGGGCTCGAGAGTGCGGCCGGCTTCGACGCAGAAGAGCACCAGGTCGGCGGCGGCGAGGTAGCGGCGCGCCACCTCGATCCCGATCCCCTCCACCAGGTCGGCCGTTTCGCGCAGGCCCGCGGTGTCGACAAGGCGGAAGGGGTACCCGTTGACGGAGAGGGTCGCTTCCAGGGCGTCGCGCGTGGTGCCGGGGACCTCGGTGACGATGGCGCGCTCCGTCCCGAGCAGCGCGTTGAAGAGCGACGATTTGCCCGAGTTCGGACGCCCGGCGAGCACGGTCAGCGCGCCATCGCGCAGGAGCTCGCCCTCGGGGGCGGTGGCGAGGAGATGGCTGATGCGCGCGAGCACGTCCTCCGCGGCTGCGCGGATCCGGGCGGGGGGGACGGGGGGCTCGTCCTCTTCGGGGAAGTCGATCGAGTAGACGATCAGTGCCTCCGCGCCGATGATGGCCCTGCGCAGCTCCTCGACGTGACGGGAGAGGCCGCGCTCCATCTGATGGATCGCGGCGCGGTGCAGGGCACGGGAGCGGCCGTCGATCAGGTCCAGCACCGCCTCGGCCTGCAGCAGGTCCAGCTTGCCGTTGAGGTAGGCGCGGCGGCTGAACTCCCCCGGCTCGGCGGGGCGGCAGCCGGCGGCCAGAAGCGCATCCAACACCAGCTGCGGCGTCAGCACGCCCCCGTGCGTGGTGATCTCCACCGTGTCCTCACCCGTGTAGCTTCCCGGGGCGGGGAAGAAGGCGACCAGGCCGCGGTCCAGCAGCTCCGCCGTCTCAGGATGACGCAACGCTGCAAGACGCTGCACCCGCGGCACCGGTCCGTCACCAAGCGCGGGGGCCACGCGGCGGAGTACGTCGAGTGCGCCGGGGCCGGAGACGCGCAGGAGCGCCACCGCGCCGCGTCCTTGCGCAGTCGCGATCGCCGCGACGGTGTCGGCGAACGGGAGGCTGGTCACAGGTGAAGAGGCTTGACGCGCCATAAACGGCGGTTACTGTGGTAGGCGCAAGCTGCCCGCTCTGAATGGCCCGCCATCGCTTCCGGAATGACGAACATACTTTCCATGATCTCGGGCTCGTTTAGCCGGGTCCTGATGCTGGGCACGCTCTTCCCCGTCACCGTATTCGCGCTCCTCTTCTATCGGATCGTCGTTCCGTTTCTTCCCGCGGATCTCGCCTTATTCCAGATCCTTGGGACGCTCGACACCGCGTGGACCACCGCGCTGATCTCTTTGCTTCTCTTGCTGATCAGCGGGATCCTGTACAACCTGAACATCCCCATCATCCGCCTCTACGAAGGGTACCCCTGGCAGGACTCCTGGTTGGGCGGCTGGGCGCAGAAGCGCCAACTGGCGCAGCTGGAATGGACCATCGCCAAGCGAACGGAACTCGAAGGCCTGGTTGAGGAGCTTGAGGACGCGGACCCTAAAGACCCAGCGATCGCCGAACTGACGAATCTGATTACCCTGTTGACGCAGCGCGAGACCAACGAGTACCCCAAAGCCCCTTACGTGCTGCCCACTCGGTTGGGCAACGTGATCAGGAGCTTCGAAGAATACCCACGCAACGTATACGGTATCTCCGCAATTACCGTGTGGCCCCGGCTCGTAGGAGTGGTGAACAAGGAATACGCCGCCACGCTGGACGAGAGCAAGGCGACATTCGACTTCATGATCAACGCCTCGTTTCTAGGCGGGGTGCTTGCCGCCAGCACCCTCGTCGCGGGGCTCCTGGTACCGCATCAGATAGAGCTGTGGACGTGGGTGGCGCAGCTCGCGACTTCCGCCATTACCGCGTACCTCTTTTACCGCGGCTCGGTAGGCGCGGCCGCAGCGTGGGGGGCGCACGTGTCAAGCGCGTTTGACCTGTTCCGTTGGGATCTCCTGAAGAAGCTCGGCTATGCGCGTCCGTCCATGAGCCCGGCCGAGGAGCAGGCGCTATGGATCGAGATCTCCACGCGCATGCTCTACGGCCCGCCACCCGCAGACACCAGCCTTCAGCCGTATTACAGTGCCGCCAAGAAATTATTCGAGGACTGAATGACAGCCATCATCGCACCCACTCTCAGGACCGGCCGGCCCGGCGACGCCGACGATCGAAGCCAGGTCAAGAATCCAGAGCCCGACCGCGGCAATCACCGTGGCGGCGGCGAGCGCGACATCCTACCCGGGCCCGACCCAACTCCGCCCTGGAAAAAGGATCGTCCAGAGCGGGACAAAGATCCGAATCGAGAATCCTCCTGATGCGAAAGGGCGCTCGCCTCGCGGGCTCATCATCGCGGGCTGACCCACAGTTCCCGGACGGGACTCCATGAACACGGACGTGCCCCCCGACGCCCTGCCATCCACATTCGCAAGCGGAGAAACGGCGGCGGGAGAGAACGGACACAGGGCCCGCCTCAAGGTACGTGTTGAGACAGCACGGCAGGAAGCCGAGCGCGGCCTCAACTCACGGCTGACCCGCCACTGGCCGGACGTCCTCGCCGTCACGGCGGTGGTGGCTCTGGTGGCAAGAGTCGCGTACGTGCTCATGACAGGAGCAGGCCGCGAGAAGCCCGCGCACCTACCTCTCGCGTACGCCGACCTCCCGGCGTTCACGGTGCTCCAGCTGGGCCACATGGCTCCGCTGGAGGGGAAGGCGGATTTGCTGCGCAAGAAGCTGGCGGGGCGCTTCCTGCTGCGGCCGGTCAGAAAGGGCTCACCGGTTCGGGAAGCCGTCCTGGCACCCGCCTCACTGGCTGCCTCGCTCCTCCAGGGAAGGCACGTCCTGCCGCTGCAGCTGCCCGCCGGCGCCGCGCCGGACTCTCTGCGCGCGGGCGACCTCGCCAACCTCCTGCTCTCCCCCGCGACGCCGGCACCGGGTGCGTCCCCGGTGTTCGTGCAGCGGGTGCCGGTGCTGGCCGTCTCAGCGGCGGGGGACGGGATGCGCGTGGTGGTCGCCGTGGACCGTGGGCAGCTCGACGCGCTGGCTCCACGGCTCGGAACGTCGCGTGTCTTCGTGCTGGCGGGCGGCGGAGCGGAGCCGGCCGCACCCACGACCGCTCGCGACTCGGTTCGGACACCCGCGGACAGCACGGCCGGCGGAGGATGAGGCGGCTGATCCCCACGATAAACGAGCGCCCGCCCCGGATGCCGGGGCGGGCGCTCTCGCTATCGACCAACAGCGTGGTCAGCGGCGCCTGGCGCGGGCGGCCGGCTTTGCGGCGGCCTTGGCCTTGGCGGCTTCCTCCGCCTTTTGGGCCTCCGTAGCGCGGCGGCGCTCGCGGGCGATCAGGAGCTGCTGCGGGAGCGAGGCCACGTTGGTGCTCGCGTAGTACAGGTTCAGCCCGGACGGCATGAAGAGGAAGAAGCCGCCCATCATCACCGGCATCGTATACATCATCATCTTCGTCTGCGCGTTCTGCTCCATCCCGCTCATCTTGGTGCTCACGTACTGGAGCGCGAACATCGACACCACCAGGAAGACCGGAAGGAGGTAGAACGGGTCGCGCAGCGACAGGTCCGGGAGCCATCCCCACGAGGTGCCGCGGAACTCGATGGCGCTCTGGAAGACGAAGAAGAGGGTGATCAGCACCGGAAAGGGGATCAGCAGGGGAAGGCACCCGCTCAGCATCGACAGCGGGTTCACCCCCAACTCCTTGTACATCTTCATCATCTCCTGCTGCTGCTCGCGCGGGTCGTCCGCGTAGCGCGTCTGGATCTCCTTCATCCGCGCCTGCATCAGCGGCTGCACGGCCATGTTCTTCATCTGGGCGCGCATGGCCTTGGCGTTCAGCGGCCAGGTCACCAGGCGCACCAGCACGCCGAACAGGATCAGCACCCATCCGAACGAGAGCCCCAGCGCATGGAGCTCGTGCAGCGTCCAGAGGACTACCTCCGAGATCGGGCGCACGATGGGGCGCAGCCAGCGGTAGCCGTACGGGTTCACCTCCTCCAGCCCGTGCCCGATGGCCACCAGGCGGTCGTGCTCCAGCGGGCCCATGTAGGCGTCGAAGGCAAAGCGCCCGCCCGCCGCCAGCGGCAGCACGGTGGTAATCTGCGCGCGCGGCGCAACGCGCGGCTTCCCCTCGCTGGGGTAGCGCTCGTCGGGAAGGTCGCGCACCAGCACGCGCTCAAAGGCGCTCCGCCCACCGGCAACGGTGCCCAGAAGGAAGTAGCGGTCCTTGAGCCCCACCCACTTCGCCGCCCCGGGGAGCGTGTCCAGGCCCTCCACCTTTTGCAGGTGGAGGCGCTCCACGTCTTCGCCGATCCAGGCGGCCACCTGCATCTCGCGCTCGGTGGCGTGCTCGCGGTCATCGTTGAGGGCCAGCCCGGTGCCGAGCCCCGTGATCAGCCGCGCCCCGCCGGGGACGCCCGTGATCTGCCCGGCCACGTTCACCAGGTAGTCGTTGGGGCGAAAGGTGTAGCGCACCTGCACCTGCGCGCCGTTGGGCGCCGCCGCGGTGAAGGTGAGGTGCTGTGCCGGGCCGCCGGCGCGCAGCTCGAGGCGATCCGCGCTGGGGCGGAACTCGAGAGAGCGCAGGTCCAGCGTGTCGCGGCCGGCGGCCACGCGGTGCGCCAGCACGTCGCTGGCGCCGCGCGGCACCAGCTGCACCTTCCCGGGGTCCACGTACGACGCGAAGCGCAGGAGCTGCGCCCCCGTGAGCGCGCCGCCGCGGGTGGAGAAGCGGTATTCGTACAGCGGCGACCTCACCGTGACGGTGCGGGGCGCATAGGGCTGCGCCACGCCCCCCGGAGCCAGCGCGGCCGGAGCCGTCACCGCCGCGGGGGCGGTCGCGGTCGCGGCCGCGGCGGGACGCGGGGCGGGCTCTTCCACCGGGCGCGCCGGAGGGAAGAGGTAGTTGGTCAGCGCCAGCACCAGGAGCGCCAGCGTGACCGCCAGGAACACGTTCTTACGGGACTCGTTCAGATCGTTCAAAACGGCTCGGTCGGGTTCGGGGCGTCAGGGAACGGGGTCCCAGCCGCCGCGGCAGAACGGTTGGCAACGTGCCAGGCGCTTCACCAGCAGCCAGCCTCCGCGCGCCGCGCCGTAGCGCTCGATGGCTTCGGCGCCGTACTGCGAGCAGGTGGGCATGAAGCGGCACACGGGAGGCTTGAGCGGCGAGATCCCCTTCTGGTAGAAGCGGATGGCCGCGATCATCGCGCGCGCGAGCAAAGTTCCTCCACCAGGGTGGCGAGCTCGTCCCGGAGCTGGGCGAATGAGGCGGCGTACGCATCCGGGCGGGCACGGACCAGTACGTCCAGAGCCGCTCCAGAGTTGCGAAGCGCCGGAAGCACGACGGTGCGCCCGATCTCGCGGAGCCGCCGGCGCACCAGGTTGCGCTCCACGATGGTGTGCTTGTGCTTGGGGACCACCACCGCCAGACGCGGAAACGCCGCGGGGGAAGGGGAGACGAACGCATCCAGGTGACGCGTCTTCCTCCTCTTCCCCCGTTGGAACAACAGCCGGATCTCGGCGGAGCGCGCGATTCGTGACTCCCGGGGGAGCCCAAACCCCTGCCGCCCTTCTCCTTCGTCGCTCACGGCCGCGGCGGACCCGATGGGGCTGGGTTTGCCAGGCGCGCGGCTAGTACTTGCCGGCGATCTCGACGACCAGCTTGTGGCGCCCCTTGCGGCGGCGGGCGTTCAGTACGGCGCGGCCGCCCTTGGTGGCCATGCGGGCGCGGAACCCGTGCTTGTTGGTCCGCTTGCGGTTGCGCGGACGATAGGTCGGCTTCATCTCGGAAAACCCCTTCGGGTGCTGCTTCGGTGGACAAGTTCGGGTGCGGCAAAGACCGTCAAGATAGCGGTGGGGGCGGGGTTCGTCAACTGCGGGGAGTGGGGAATGGGGAGTGGGGAATGGGGAATGGGGAATCGTACTCCGGTGGTTGCCGGGCGCGACGCGGATCGGCAGTTCCGCGTGTCGTTCTGGGCAGTTCAACCATTCCCCCATTCCCCATTCCCCATTCCCCGCTTTCTTGACTTTTCCACATCCCCCGCCTACGTTGCCCGTCCTTCCGTCACCCCGGTCCGCGTGCGCTGTATAGAGGTCATGGAGCTTTCCGCGGGAGAAGTCTGGACACGGATCCTGGACGGGGCCCAGCAGGCTCTCCCCGAGCAGGCCTTCCGCACCTGGCTGCAGCCCACCCAGGCAGTCGCCATCTCTCAGGATCTGCTGGTGGTCTCCACTCCCAACCCGTTCGCGGTGGACTGGGTGGAAGACAAGTACGCCGAGCTCCTCACGGGGATCGGCGAGCACCTGTTCGGCCGCCGCTTTCAGCTCAGCGTGCAGTACAACGGCGGAGGCCGCCCGGGCCACGTGCCGCCGCCGGCCGTGATGGCCCCCGCCGCGCCCGCCCCCGCGGCGCGACCGGCCGAAGCGCCCGCCGCCCCCAGCGGCCGCCCCTCCGCGCCGCTGAACCCGCGCTACACCTTTGACCGCTTCGTGGTCGGCAGCAACAACCAGCTCTCGGCCGCGGCGGCGCACGCGGTGGCCGAGGCGCCGGCGCGCACCTACAACCCGCTCTTCATCTACGGCGGGGTGGGGCTGGGCAAGACGCACCTGATGCACGCCATCGGCTTCGCCATGCTGGAGCGCGACCCCAGCAAGAAGGTGATGTACCTCTCCAGCGAGCGCTTCACCAACGAGCTGGTGAGCGCCATCCAGGAGGGGTCGATGGCCGAGTTCCGGCGCCAGTACCGGCAGATCGACCTGCTGCTCGTGGACGACATCCAGTTCCTGGAAGGGAAGGAGCGCACGCAGGAGGAGTTCTTCCACACCTTCAACGCGCTCTACGAGGCGCAGCGCCAGATCGTCCTGACCTCCGACCGGCCTCCCAAGGAGATCGGGCTGGAGGACCGGCTGATCTCGCGCTTCGAGTGGGGGCTGGTGACCGACATCAAGCCGCCCGACTTCGAGACGCGCATGGCGATCCTGCGCAAGAAGGTGGAGGAGGACCACCTCCAGATCAGCAACCTGGACGACGTCCTCACCCTGATCGCGCGCAACCGCACCTCGTCCGTGCGCGAGATCGAGGGGGCGGTCATCAAGCTGCTCGCCTACTCGTCGCTCACGGGGCGGCAGATCGACCTGGAGCTGGCCCAGGAGGCGCTGGGAGGCGGCATCGTGCGCCCGGGCGGGGCGGGGTTCGCCATGGACGCCGGCGCCACGCCTGACCGGGTGCGCCAGGCCGTGGCCCGCGCCTTCAACACCTCCCCCGAGGCGCTGCAGTCCAAGAAGCGCACCAAGGACCTGACGGTGCCGCGCCAGGTGGCGATGTTCCTGATCAAGGACCTCTTCGACATCTCGCTGGTGGAGATCGGCAGGATGTTCGGCGGGCGCGACCACTCCACCGTCATCCACTCCATCGCCAAGGTGGAAGAGGAGATGACGACGGACCCCGCCTTCCGCCAGCGGGTGGAGGAGCTGCGCACCTCGTTCCGCTAAGGAGCGGCGCCCTTGACACTCCACCCCCAACGGCTGTATTTGCGGGGGGCGAGTACCCCATTCCATTGTGGATGGAGGGCGTGGAAAGCGGGTGTGGAAAGGGTGTGGAAGGACCGCGGGTTATCCCCGGCGCCCGGGGAAACGTGGACGGCGTGGAGAATCCGGACGATCTCCACATCTCCATCCACAGCGCGGCGAGCGGGTCCAACGGGTTGCGGGCGAACCGGTTGCGAGGGGCGAGGGGAGGGTTTCCCACGAATCTACGCCCTCTACTGTTGTTACTAGTTCTATAAAATACCGGGTGGAAGTACTTCCTCCCCGTGGAGAACACACCACCGCCGGCGGAAAGCGTATGCGATTCACCATCACGCGCGAGAACCTGCAGCAGGGGCTAGGGAACGTAGCCGGGAGCATCCCGACGCGAACCACCCTCCCCGTCCTCAGCAACATCCTGATGGAGGCGGAGGACGGGTTCGTGCGGATGAGCGGCACCGACCTGGACACCTCGGTCGCCGTGCGCGTTCCCGCCGAGGTGGCCGAGCCGGGCGCCATCACCGCCCCCGCCAAGAAGCTCCAGGAGATCGCGCGCGAGCTGCCCGGCACCGTGGAGCTCTCCACGCAGGGCGACACCATCTCGATCAGCAGCGGCCGCACGCGCTTCAAGCTGAACGGCCTGCCGCGCGACGAGTTCCCCGCCTTCCCCAAGGTGGACTTCGCGGAGAGCTGGCGGGTGACGGGCGCCGAGCTGCAGCGCCTGATCTCCCACGTCTCCTTCGCGGCGTCGACGGAAGAGACGCGCCCCATCCTGAACGGCGTCCTCTGGCAGCTCAGCGGCGAGGAGATGCGGATGGTGGCCACCAACGGCCACCGGCTCGCCAAGATGACGATGCCGGTGGAGGCGAACTCCCCCGTCCCCGCGGCCGACCTGATCGTGCATCCCAAGGCGCTGGGGCAGGTGCAGCGCCTCTTCACCGGCGAGGGGCAGGTGGAGGTGGGCCGCAGCGAGAACCACCTTGGCTTCCGCAGCGAGGGGGTGCAGGTGTACACGCGGCTGATCGAAGGGCCGTACCCCAACTACGAGCAGGTCATCCCCAAGGACAACGACAAGTTCATGGTGGCGGGGAAGGAGGAGCTGACCCGCGCCGTGCGCCGCATGGCCATCGTGGCGAGCGACCAGACGCACCGCATCCGCATGTCGCTGGGCGGTCCGTCGCTCAAGTTCTCGGTGGAGACTCCCGACCTGGGCGCCGCCAACGAGGAGCTGAACGTGGAGTACGACGGCGACCCGCTGGAGATCGGCTTCAACGCCCAGTACCTGCTGGAGCTGCTGCGGTACATGCCCACCGACGAGGTGCGCATGACCTTCAAGGCCCCGGAACGCGCCGCCACCATGCAGCCCATCGGCAACGAGGACACGCCCGACTACATGTGCCTGGTGATGCCGCTGCGGCTACTGAGCTAAAGAGAACAGCGGCCTCACAGAGACGCAGAGGGAACTACAAGGGTAAAGTAAAACGGGGAGCGCCGATGCCGGCGCTCCCCGTTCTACTTTGTTCGGAGCAGCAGGCACGTCAGCTACAGCGCCTCGTCGATCAGTGCTGGAGGCGCCCGGAGGTAGCCGCGGGAGAGGTTGAGGCGGGTGCCGTCGTGCAGCCAGTACGTCGTAATCCCGGAAGGGTGGCGCAACTCACGGATGCAGGTCCACAGCTGTTCCACGCCATCTACTATGAAACGTTGACAGCAACGTTGCGAAAGTTTTATACTGTGCAGTAGAAACGTTGTTGAAGACAATTCATTGGAGGGTCTGATGGTGGAGCCAATCGCTGGACCGCTCGAGGTGGGACGACACCTGTCCCTCATTCGTGAGCAGGCGGGGATCAAGCAAGCTGAGTTGGCGAGACGGATTACGTGGAGCCCTGCCGTCCTCTCACGCGTGGAGAGCGGAGAGCGTGAGTTGGCTCGGGATGAACTCGACTCTCTTCTGCAAGCGATCGGGACACCTGATGCTGAACGCTTCCGAGAATCAGTCCAGCGCGAGTGGCGGATTCTCCCACGTCCGAGTCTTGATCACCCAGATCAGGATCTGCTCTGGGATGCGGAGCTGGTCGCGCGAGAGCTTGTCGAGCGACGTGATGACCCGGAGGTGCGAAACGCTGTTGAGCGACGGCTTGCGGCACTGGTCGCGGAGATGGAGCACACGACCGGACTCCTACATAAGCGGGATTATCAGATTGCATTCATCGGGAGCATCGGCATCGGCAAATCCACCGCGATCTGCCGCGTCACCAGTCTAGAGATCCCAAATCAGGACGGCGGTGCGGCATCACCCGTATTGGAGGCGGGCGCCGGTGGAATCACCATCTGCGAGGTGCATCTTCGATCAGGTCCAGGGTATGGGCTGCTCATTGAAGCACGCGCCGAAGAGGAGATTCGATCGTACGTCAGCGATTTCGCCGACTATCTCGGCAATGGTCAACTGGACAGGGTGGACGATAGTGACAAGGAGCAGCAGGGAATCTCGAAGGAGATAGAGCGCGCGATCCGGAATATGAGCGGGTTGAGAATCCGGCGAGAGAAAGGCCCTGACGGGAAGACTGTTCGTCGCGACTCCGCGAAGGAACTCGCAGGTGAAGTCGCGAACGTCCGCGAACTCGTCGTGGAAATCCTCTCGCTGATGGAACTGCACCGGCGTGACCGGCGCGACGTCTGGTATGATCCGGCATCCGGGAAGCTCCCTCTCGAATGGCTCAAGGACACCTTTGAGGAGGTAAACAACGGGCGACACGCTGAGTTCACCCTTCCTCGGCGGATTGAGGTTGTAGTGCCGCACTCATTGCTGGGCATGTCCGATCTCTCAATCCGCATCTTGGACACGAAGGGGATCGACCGAACTGTGGCGCGCGCTGATCTCGAAGGGCA
The DNA here is from genome assembly GCA_036389135.1 of Longimicrobium sp. Classification (NCBI taxonomy): domain Bacteria; kingdom Pseudomonadati; phylum Gemmatimonadota; class Longimicrobiia; order Longimicrobiales; family Longimicrobiaceae; genus Longimicrobium; species Longimicrobium sp. Next base: position 56,240 of record DASVQP010000029.1, on the reverse strand, counting down.
CTTGGACGATTCGCACACTCTCGCCGTGCTGTGCTCCGCGTTCAACAGCGCTCCGTCTACAGATGCCAGGCTGCTGTTGGAGCGCGCCCGTGAGACGGGAGTACGAGAACTGGACAAGCGTGCGGCCCTGTTGGTCCTGCCTCGTACGGGTGAGGCCCTCGCTGTAAAGGATGAGTCCGGCCTCCGGGTGGAATCAGTCGAGGAAGGTTACGATCTGAAGTCCGAGCAGGTGACCATGGCTCTCCAGCCATTGAGTTTGGACAGTCTCGCTGTCGGTTTCTTCAATTCCCACCAGGACTCGCCAGATCGCCTTGTCGATTTCCTGCTGCGCAATTTGACCGTAATGCGAGAGAGCGTGCGCTCCCGCCTCGGGGACGTCACAGCAAATGCACGCTCAATCCTGGCGAATTACGAGCAGGAGCAGGTGCAGGAGGTAGTGCGTCACGCTGGGCGGATGCTGCAATCTTGGATCGACGGGCACCGTTCGCTCCAACCGCTTCGCGTTCATGTGCACGACAGCCTGATGGAACAACTCAATCGTGCATACGCGAGCACAATACGCGCTACCGTGCGACGGGAAGGCGAGTGGCCGAACCTCAGCTACTCGCACCACTTGGGATTTGGTGCGCGCCGTATCGCTGCGCTTTCGCTCGGACAGTTGGTTGGTGGGTTCTCCGAAGTGTGCCGTACGATGCTCGGCACCGAGGACTACACGGAAGCTCAGGACCTGATCAGCCAAGCAGATCGCGTCCTCACCTCTGCGTATGAGGAGTTGCTGCGGAAGGTTCAGATCATGGGGCAGACCGCATTCCGGGGGGAGTTGAAGCAGGACATCACCTTCTGGGTCGAATGCGGTAGTGAGTGGGGGCAGGGTCCTGGATATCGTGACCGCATCAAAACACGGAATGCGCAGTGGTTCGGAGCTGAATCACGTCAAGCGCTGGAGAGGGAACTCCACGCCTTGATAGAGAGAGAATGGCACGCGGCCTTGCGTAATGTGAGCTCACTCTTCGACGCCGAAGGGTGAATCGCGCGCGTTGAAAGACCCTGGATTGGTGCTCAGCAGGAGTCCGAGGACCTGCTTTGTTGCCTGTTATGACTCTGCTGAGCACCACAACTTCCGAGGTGCCGGTGTGGCCCATCGGCACTGCGAAAAAGGTTTCCACGCGAACGATCTGCCGGCTTAGCGTGGGATCCAGGCGACAGGAGGCGGCTACAGCGCCTCGTCGATCAGGTGCTGGAGGCGATGGCGGTAGCCGCGGGAGAGGTTGAGGCGGGTGCCGTCGTGCAGCAGCACGGCGTATTCGCCGCGGAAGGAGGGGCGCAGCTCGCGGATGCGGTCCACGGCCACGATGGCCGAGCGGTGGATGCGGACGAAGCGCGCCGGATCCAGCCGCGCCTCCATCTGCGCCATGGTGCGGCGGATCAGGTGCTGCCGCGCCCCGCAGAAGAGGCGCACGTAGTCGCCCTCGGCCTCCACGCGGTCCAGCTCCGCCACGGGGACGAAGGCGATGCGGGCGCCGTCGCGCACCACCAGCCGCTCGGCGAAGACCCGCTCTCCCGCGTCCTCCCCGCCCGCCGCAGGGGCCCCGCTCCCCAACCCCAGCTCGGCCAGGATGCCGGAGAGGCGATCGCCCATGCGGCCGGCGTGGCGCTCGGCCACGCGCTCGCGTACGCGGCGCAGGGTGGCGGCGAAGCGTTCGTCGTCGAAGGGCTTGAGGACGTAGTCCAGCGCGTGCACCTCGAAGGCACGCAGGGCATACTCGTCGTACGCGGTGACGAAGACCACCACCGGCGCCTGCCGCGGGTCCACCTCCTCCAGCACCTCGAAGCCGTTCAGCCCCGGCATCTGCACGTCAAGAAAGACCAGGTCGGGGGCGTGGTCGTGGATCGCCTCCACGGCCTCCACCCCGTTGGCACACTCCCCCACCACCTCGAAGCCCTCCTCGCGCTCCAGCCGCAGCCGAATCCCCTCGCGGGCCAGCGGCTCGTCGTCCACCACCAGCGTGCGCACCGCCCTCACCGCCCCATCTCCGCCGGCACGCCTGGCCCCGGCTCCACGGCGGCAATGCGGAACGGCACCTCCACCGTGACCACGGCGCCGCCTTCCGGGGCGTTCTCCTGGGTGAAGCGGCCCTCGTCGCCGTACAGGCACTCTAGCCGGGCACGCACGTTGGCCAGCCCGATCCCCTCGCGCTGCACCCCGGCGGGGGGAAAGCCGGGGCCCGTGTCGCGCACCTCCATCCACAGCCGCTCTCCGTGGCGCTCCGCACGCACGTGCACCCGCCCCGCGCCCACCGTCTGCGCGATGCCGTGGCGGATGGCGTTCTCCACCAGCGGCTGCAGGAGGAGGGCGGGGACAAGGGCGTCGTGCGTCTCGGGGGCGGCGTCCACGCGCACCTCCAAGCGATCGGGGAAGCGCACGCGCTCGATTTCCACGTAGCGTTCCAGCACCGCCAGCTCGCGCCGCAGCGACACCTCCTGCCCCGGCGCACCATCGAGCGTCAGGCGCAACAGCTCCGAAAGGCGCGACAGCATGCGCACCACGGCCTGCGTCTCGCCCTTGAGCGCCAGCACGGAGACGGCGTTCAGGGTGTTGAAGAGGAAGTGCGGCTGGAGCTGCGTGCGCAGCGACTGGAGCTGCGCCTGGGCCAGACGGGTGCGCAGCTCGGCGGCGGCGGCTTCGCGCTCCTGGAGCCGGCGGTGGTACTCCAGCGCGTGGTGCACCCCCACCAGCGCGGCGTAGATCAGCAGGTTCAGGTGCAGCCGCCTTCCCAGGTACCTCCACAGCATCGTCTCCCAGGTGCGGCCCTCTTCAGTGGGCCACCCCAGCCCCATGGCGACGGCGGTGGCGGCCAGCGCCCCCGCCGAAAAAAGCGCCAGCGCCACCGCCAGGTGCACGGGGAGGACGCGGCGCAGGCCGCCCCGGTCCAGGGGAAAGCGCGCGGCCGCCGCGAAGACCAGCGGCGTGAGCAGCGCCCAGATGGCCCACACGGGCACGACGCGCTCCACCGCGCCGGTCCACCCCAGGTGGGGCTCGTGGTCGCGGATGTAGAAGCCGGCCTGCGTGGTGTCGATCACGGCGACCAGCGCCCACGCCCCCAACACCACCGCCCAGCGAAGGTGGCTGGTGCCGGACGGGGCGGGGACCGGCTCCGCGGTGGAGTGGGGGATTGGGGCCATGGGCGCGGCCGGGGAGATGGGGGACAGCTCAGACCCCGGAAATATGCGTGAGCCGCTCGCGTCGGAGTAGGCCCGAGCGACGCGCGATCGACGGGAGGCGACGAACGGGTGGTCTGGCGCGGCGGATGGAGCCCGGCGCCATGCATGACGCGCGCGGGATGACCCGGTGCGGATCACCGCCTGAGTCGAATCGGTTTTACCTGAGTTCGGCAATGGGCATCTATTTACCCCGCTTTCCATACCCTTGGACATCAATCTTAGGCGTTTCACCCCGTTCGCGTTGCTGCAGCCCTCAGGGTCCTACAGGCTTAGTTCCGTTCTACGGGTGCAGGATCACGTCATCGATTCGGATCCTGGAACAACCAAGGGGGGCCGCCTCGCGGCCCAGGGGGTTGTCTGCAACGGGACAGCGTACCCGGTGTATCGATCAGCCGTGAAAACACGCGTGCCCAACTGCCTCCCGCGGGGCCCTACAGTCCCTTCTCCAGCCGGGGATGCGGTTGTAGGCGGCAATCGCATCTCACAAACGATTGTGGCTGAGCATGTCCTCTGTGGACCGTCGCAAGTCAAACCACTCCCGTTTCGAGCATAGCCAGGATGGCGGGCTCCTCGGGCCAGCGGGAGTAGCTCGTCTCGGGGCGCAGGGGGTAATCCCTCCGATGTCGCGGCATGGCTGGGCCGTGATAGCCGCACTTGTCGGAGCTTCTCTAGCGTTTTGGACGGTCGCGTACGTGTTCTTCTTCGCGAACGATCCGTCTGCGCCCCCCCGGCTTGCGCTCGGCCACGCCTTTGTGATGGCGCTCGGGCACGAGGCCTCTTTCGTATCCATGGCGTGTGCCGGCGTGTTTGTGGGATGGAGACTGCCGGATCACTCCAAGCGGCCTCTTCTCCATGCGCTGACTGCAGTCGGCGTTACGCTCCTGGCGGTCGGGTGCGCCGTGGCCGCGCGGTATCTGACGCGGGCGGTGATCGGTATGCCAATCGGTCATGTGAATGAATATATGGCGGGGCAGTTTCCCGCATACTTCAACTCTTATCTCGCATTCACCGGTCTCGGGTATGGAATGCGCCGTATCGCGCAGTTCCATGAAGCGAGGGAGCTGGCTGCACGGACCCAGGCGTCACTCGCGGCGGTTCAGTTTCGCACGAGCCGTGACGTGCTCCGCCCGGAGTATCTGATCGAGCGGTTGGACGAGATCGCGAAGCATGTTGAGCATAGTCCGCGCACGGTGGACCACGCGATCATCCAGTTCGCGGATCTTCTCCGCTTGAGCTTGCAACGGAGCCATTCGGATTACGTTTCGGTGCATTCCGAAGTCAGTTTCATCCGCGCGCATGTCGCTCTCGAATGCGTGAGCGGACGGCAGATAAGCGTTTCGGCCGCTCTGAGTCCGCACCTCGAACGTACACACGTCCCGCGCTCGATTCTGACCGGCCTTGCCGAACTCGCAATTCAGTTGAACCCTGCAGGCGCACTGCGTATCGAGATCGCTGGGGAAATCGATTCCGAGATGATCCGTCTAGCCGTGCTCGACGACGGGACAAGGCGAGTCGCAGAGCGCGAAGCACACGCTGCCTGGGAACGGGTACACGAGTACCGGCAGGTGCTGGACTACTGGTACGGACCCGTAGCGGGATTCGATACGATAGACCTCCCTTCCGGAGGTGTCCGGGCCACCGTCAGGATTCCGCGCGTCCTGCCCGAAAACCACGCGTTCCCGGGCAGGGGCAATGCTGATGCCGTGGATGAGCCGATGGTCCTCCAGCCGGAGGAGGGTGCGCCTCTAGCCCGGTGGAACGCAACCAGCTTTCCCGCAGGCGCAGGACGCCGCTCCGTCACTCTCCTCTGGTTCTGGATGGCCTCTCTCGCGCCGTTCGCTATCGCCAGCCCCGTAACGCTGGCGGCGGCTCCGGAGAAGGGGCTACTCCTTGAGCTGCTCTCCGGCGCGATCCTGGCCACGGTTTTCACGGCAAGCTGGGTTGCGGCCGTTGGCTTGCCCTACCCCGCGCGATCGAGCTCCGTGGCCGCGCTCGCAGTCACCGGCGCCCTTTCGTTTGCCGCAATGAACGTCCTGTTCACCCTCGCCGATTTTTTCATCTGGAACCTCTACGACATCTGTTGCGTGTTCGACACTCGGTGGCTGGCCGATCGCCTGATTTCAGCCCCATGGATCTTCTTCTTCATCGGCTCCGCCCTGGTCTTCCGCCAGGGACTGGCTGGCACGGAAGAAGCGAGAGAGGCGCGTATTCGCAGTGCCCGGCTCTCGGCGGATCTGGCGCGGCTGAGGCTGGAACTCCTCGACAACCAGCTGCGTCCGCATTTCCTCTTCAACACTCTGCAATCGATTGCGACGCTGGTGCATCGGGATCGCGCAGGAGCCGCTGCGATGCTGCGCCAGCTCACGACACTGCTGCGGAACGCCGTTGCGCAGAGCGTTCGTAGCGAGATCACGCTGGACGAGGAGGTGGAAACGCTCAAGTTGTACGCGGCCATCGAAGCGGTCCGGTTTCCGAACCTGCAGGTGGTATTTCACATCCCTGACGACACGCGGTGGGCCTTCGTGCCGAACCTGCTGCTTCAGCCTCTCGTGGAGAATTCCATCCGCCACAGCGTGGCGAAAAGCAACGGTGGCCGGGTAGAAGTCCGCTCGGCCCTGGTGGAGGGCGGGACCATGCTCGCCTTGTCGGTCATCGATGATGGAGCTGGAATGCAGACTACGCCTGACCGCACCAGTACCCAGGTGGGATTCGCCAATGTGCGAAGTCGCCTGGCAGTGCTGTACGGCGCAAACGCACAGCTTGAGAGTCGCAGCGCCGCGGACCGTGGATTCGAAGTGCTAATCCGCATCCCGTTTCATCAGACGGTCTCCGGCTCGATCGATGGGCGCACCCAGCAGACCAGGCCAACCGAGAGCCGGCTCGGGCATACGAGAGAAGCCACGAATGGATGAGTTTAGAGTTCTGATCGTTGACGATGAGAGCCTCGCACGCGAGCGCCTTCGTGTCTTGCTCGAGTCAGAACCTGGGATCACGGTTGTGGGTGAAGCGTGTGATGGCGCCTCTGCCATCGAGTTGATCGAGTGCACGCAGCCGGACCTCGTGCTGCTCGACGTGCAGATGCCGAACTGCAGTGGGATCGACGTCATCACCACGGTCGGTGCCGACCGGATGCCGGCGGTGATCTTTGCGACCGCGTTCGACGAGTACGCGATGAAGGCCTTCGAGGTTCATGCAATAGACTACCTTTTAAAGCCCATCAGCGCGGAGCGGCTGAGCGCCGCCGTCACGCGCGCACGGCAGTGGATCGGGAAACCCAGGGGTCAGCAGATTTCCGAGCAGGTATTGGCGTCCCTCGCGGAACCGGCCGCAACGACACGAGGATACCGGGAGCGCATCGCGGTGCGCCAGGGAACCAGGTACACGCTTGTGAGAGTCGCAGAGATCAACTCCGTGGAAGCTGACAACAACAATGTACTTCTTAGGACCAACCACGGCGTGTACTCCATGCGCTCGACGATGCGCGAGATGGAGGACATGCTCGATCCGCAGCGATTCATTCGCATCCACCGGTCAATCATCCTGAACGTCGACCGTGTGACAGGCATTGAATCCTGGGGTATGGGCGAATTCCTGTTCATGCTGGTGGATGGTTCCAAACTGACGTCGAGCCGACGCTACCGCACCGTGATCCAGCAAGCGTTCGGCTGCTGACCTGGCGCTCTGCCGGCAATCCGTCACTCGGTGCCGAGTACCCCGTTCGGCGATGCCCACCCCCGCTTCGAGAGATTCCGCCACGGAATCAACGCCACTCACCTCAACGTAGTTGAAGAAACGGTGTGACCCCACGAGCTTTTTCCTCAGGGGTCGCCATCAAGGCGGAGCTGTAGGCGCCTGCGCAGCCAAGTCACCGATCTACGGTCCGCGGGCAAAAAGGATGCAGCGGCGACTCCTGATTCCCGCGACTTACATCCAGGAGTGTCTCGTGAAAGTTTTTCGATCCGTGCCCATTGTTGCAGCGTCTATCCTCTGGAGTAGTGTCGCCCCCGCGCAGGTTGTTGATCCTTCGCCAATCTACGACCCCTACTCGGGGCAATCTCCGTTCGTGTTGCTGCACACGCCAAAGGATGGAGTCGCCTACTACGACGCGCGAACGCGTGCGCAGGCATTACACGCCGCCAAGAACTGGCAAGAAGCAGAGCCCCTGCTGGAGACGCTCGTGCGAGATTATGCGCGAGATCCCTTCACATGGCGGTTGCTCGCTCAGGTAAAGAGCAACTTGGGGAAGCACCTAGAGGCAGCAGCGGCCTACGAACGAACGGGAGCACTGACGGGCTGGGACTCGGAATTCAACAACGGGTACCAGGCCGCGGCCAGCTACTACGCCGCGGGCGATCGAACAAAAGCCTTCGCGAAGCTACGGGAGATGCTTTTCGAGCGCCACGCCATCTGGCGTGAGGAGCTCTTCAACCGCGAGGGTCTCTTCAACCCTGTGATCGCGGCCAAACTCCGAGAAGATCCGGAGTTCCTGGAGCTGATCGGGCGGAGGGACGCGAGTGGCTGGAGCAGAGACGAAGGCTGGGTCCGTGACATCGAGCACCTCTACACCGAGGTTAAACGGGTCAACCCGGATTATCGACAGAGGCCATTCCCCGCCGAGTTCGAACGCCGTTATGCGGAGCTGAAGCGAAGCGTGCCCCGCCTGTCTGACGAGGAGATATTCATCGGCATGGGCCGGATGCTGGCGATTCTTCATCAAGGCCACACGACGCTCTTTGCCGGCGACGACGCACGCACCCCCACCAGACTGCTACCGGTCCGCCTTTACGCTTTTCCCGAAGGGATCCACATTGTTGATGCAGACGACGGCTTCAAGCACCACATCGGGTCGCGCGTCGTGTCGATTGGCTCGCTTTCGGCCGAAGAAGCTCTGCGGCGGGTCAATCAGGCGACCAGCATCGACGGCGATATGGAGCACCTGACGTCGGTAGGCCGGCTGGTTGCGACCTTTATCCTGAAAGGCATCGGGGCGATTAGAACCGCCGACAGTGTTGCCGTCCGAATCCAGGGGCAGAACGGCGCAGCGCAGACTCTGAACCTGCCGACGACGCCCAGTCGCAATTTCGGCGGCACACTTCCGGCTCCTCCCCGCGTACCCGCGCCGCTTTTTCTTGGAAAGATCCAGCAGAAGCATTGGGAGCAGTTGCTACCCGAACGGGAGGCTCTGTATGTCCAGGTAAATGGGCTGCAGCCTGATCAGGACGAAACTCTGCCGCAATTCGGAGAGCGACTCTGGTCAGTGCTGGAAGAGAGTGCCCCCAAGAACCTGATCCTGGATCTGCGTCACAATGGGGGAGGCACTACCCAGTCCTATCCACAGCTGTTGCGGACGCTGGTGGCGTTCAGTCGGAAATCCGGCAATCAGATGTACGTGCTGATCGGCCGGCAAACCTATTCGGCGGCGGGGAACCTGATCACCGATCTCGAGCGGCTGGCCGATCCGATCTTCGTCGGCGAGGCGAGCAGCGAGTGCTGTAATCTGTATGGTGATGCCACCGGTGTGCTTCTACCCTACAGCCGCGTGCGGGGGCGGGTCACTGCGCTCAAATGGCAACTCAGCACCCCCGCAGACCGCCGGCGCGAAATGAGCCCCGAGGTGCCAGTGCAGCTCACTGCCAGAGCCTACTTCGCGGGCGAAGATCCTGCACTCGAAGCGGTTTTCCGCCTCATCAGCGCGAGGCAGGGAAGTGTGCCAGCTCGATGAGACGATCTTCATTCCCCTGTCGCTTCGGCAACCGAAACCGCTCGTGTTCCGATGATCGAAGAGCCCTCCTCCGATGCGGCGGAGGGGGGCTCTTTCGGCGCTTCGCGATCGTTTCCCCGAGCGGAGCCGGAAGCTACAGTGACAGCCAGTAGTTCGCCTTGATGACGAAGATGTTGGTGGAACGGTCGCGGAAGAGGTCCGCCGCCTCGCCTCCCACGTCGAAGTTCGCGGCCTCCAGGTCCCGGAAGGCGCGGCGCTGCTGCCAGACCAGGAAGAGCGTCGATCCGGGGCGATACTCCCAGCGCAGAACGGCGTTGCCGCGCAGCGAGCGGATTCGGAAGTCCTGCTCCTGGAAGGTGAAGTCCACCCGTCCGTCCGCATCGAAGTCCGCCAGGCGCCGATTGCCGCTGAGGCAGGTGCGCCCGTTCACGCACGACGCGCCCGTCGTATCGGACACGGTGGTGCCCTCCTCGAAGCGGTCGAACTCGAACGTCCTGGCCCCGGCGAGCTGCTTGTACGTGGTGAAGTCGCCGACCGACAGCAGCGGCTGGGCGAACAACTGCAGCGTCAGCTCTCGCGAAAAGGTGAGGTTGAGCCGGGTGGCCAGCGTAAAGGTGCGGCGGTCCAGCTCCCCGAACAGGTAACGGCGCCCGTAGGTCGGCGCGTACCCCACGTCACCCGTGGTGGCCACGTACTGCGCGGCGTCGGGCTGCGCCTGGTAAGCCGGTTCCGCCTCGATCTGCACCCGGGACGATGGCCGGTACGAGACCCGCGTCGCGCCCCGCCAGCCCCAGCCGAGGGCACCGTTGTTGTCCATGCTGAACGAGGGCTCGAAGCTGAGCTTCTCCCGGCGGTCCGTGCTGACCCGAAGACCGACGGCCACGGCCGCGGGATCGAGCATCAGCGGCCCTCCGCGGGTCATCTCGTCGTCGTAGTTCTCCGGATCGTACTGGGAGGTGAGGCTGATCCCCCAGTAGTTGAGGAACGTGCCTTCAAAAATCCCCGCGAAGACACCGCGCTTGTGCGCATCCCCCCACGAGCTCCAGGAGGCCGGGTCCCGAAGCACCTCGTGGCGAAAGTTGTGAAAGGTGGTGCCGGTTACGCGGTAGTTCCGGAACAGCGCCCCGGGCTTGATCTCCTGGTAGGAGAGGTTTGCTCCCACGTCGAAGCGCTCGCCGTAGCGGAACTGGCCGAGATCGTTGGCGTCGAACCCCTGCGTGCGCTCTGCCGCGTGGACCGCGCCGGTCCAGCGGCCGCTGCGGCGGGCCAGCTGCAGGCGCCACTCGGCCCCCGTCATGGAGGTGGCCGACGAGTCGACGCCCAGGCGGTACGCATCCGGCCGCTGGAAGTAGTGGTTGAGCGACCGCTGCAGCCGGGTTATCGCCTCCCGCGAGCCACGCACGTGCGTCCCGGCAAGGAAGCCCGACAGCGCCCATGCGCGGCTGCTCCAGCTGTGCTCGAAGTCGACGCCGGCCGTCGTCGCCAGAGACGGGAGGAAGTCGAAGGAGCCGTCGGAGGGGAGCTCGCGGTGCGCCGCCGTGGCGATCGCGCCCAGCAGCGTCCTGCCACCCAGGAGCTCCTGCCGTGCCCGGAGGACGCCGAAGCCGGAGCGAGGCTCGGCCACGAAGCCCGCCACGCTGTCGCGACCCGCGAAGTACGCGCTGGCGTCCTCGCGTCCCGTGACCGCCGCCAGCATCCCCACGGAGAGTCCGCCGTTGGTGCGCCCGGTCAGCTTCGCGGCACCCAGGATGGAGGTCTCGTCGGCCACGTCGACGTGGGTCGCGCCCGACAGGGAGGGCTTCTGCGGCTGCCGGCCAATCCGGCGGCTGTAGAAGAGGCTGCCGGCGGAGATGCCGAAGTCGAAGATGCGGGCGTCCTCCACGAAGAATGGCCGCTGCTCCGGGTAGATCGTCTCGGCCGCGGAAAGGTTGATGACAGCCGGGTCCACCTCCACCTGGCCGAAGTCGGGGTTGAAGGTTGCGTCGAGCGTGAAGCTGGGGCCGATGCCGTAGCGAAGGTCGAGCCCCGCGCCGGCGCGCTGCTCACGACCGTCGAAGAACGGGTTCCCCGCCTCCGCGGGCCCGGCGAGGCCGCGCGCCAGCAGATAGGGCCGTGCCTCCAGCCTGCGGACCGACCGCGGGAGGAGGAGCCCGGTGACGGTCCGGAAGACGCTGACGCGGCCATGCGCGCGGCGCGACTCCAGCGCGAAGAAGCTCAGCTCGTTGCTCGACAGCCGCCGCCTTCCGAAGTTGATCCCCCACTCCTGCGGGCTGGCGGAGGGATGGAAGCGCACCTGGGACAGCGGGATGCGGATCTCCGCCGTCCACCCCTGCGCGTCGATCTGCACGTCCGACTCCCACACCGCGTCCCAGGCGCGGTCTTCGTTCACGTCGTTGAACAGGTAGTCGTCCACCTGCACACCGGCCGCGGAGACGCGGAAGCGGTAGCCTGTCCGCCGGTTCATGCTGGGATCGAGTGACACCTCGAAGTAGTCGTACTGCCCCGACTCGTCGCGGCGGACGAGCTGCCGCGCGATGGAGCCGGGAGTGGAGTCGTGCATGCGCGCACCGATGTAGATCGCCTCCTCGTCGAACAGGACGCGCACCTCCGTGGGCTGTTGCACGGCTGCACCTTCCAACGGCTCGGCCTGCACGAACGCTGAGACCGGCTGCGCCGCGCTCCAGGCCGTATCATCCAGCCGGCCGTCGACGCGAACCGGAGAGCTTCGCGCGGCGGCCACCGCTGGCATCGCAGTCACTGTCTGCTGGGCAGCGGCCGGGGCGGCGGAGGCCAGCGCGAGGAGCGCGGTGGCCAGGACGGGGCGAGACGAGACGGGGAGGGGCATGCGGGTGAGCCTCTCTGGATGTGGACGCGTCAGGCCGTGGAGCGGCCGGCGTCGCACAAGCTGAGAGCTCTCCCGCGGAGATGCGGCAGGGGCGCGGTGAAACGGCGGTCCGGTGCGGCGGGTGGTGCGCCGCGCGCGACGAACGTGCAGCCGTATCGGCCAGCCGGCCTCGGGCTGCTCGCCTCAATTGCGGCAAGGACGAGGTGTGCCGTTCGTGGAGCGCCCCGCCGCCGCAGAGCTCAACGTCATTGCCACCTCACCTCCACGGCCCCAGAATAGGAACTGCTTGCCCGCCCACCCCGCCGAACCCGCCGCCTCCCCATGCGAATTTTCCGTTACCTGGCGCCCGTGCTCGGGCTGCTGTGCGCTAAGCCTCTGGCCGCTCAACAGACGGCCGCAACTACCGGCGCCACGATCCGGGGGGTGGTGACCGACAGCGTGGCGGGGGCGCCGCTGGCGGAGGCCACGGTGCAGCTGGTGCAGACCGGGGTGGCGGCGCCGAATGCGCGGACGGCCACGACGGACGCGGCGGGGAGGTTCTCGTTCGCGGGGGTGCCGGCGGGGAGATACGCGCTGGGCTTCCTGCACCCGGTGCTGGACTCGCTGGGGCTGGAGCCGATCGCCCGCCAGGTGCAGGTGGCGGGGCAGGGGGAGGTGCGCGCGGACCTCGCCATTCCGGCGCCGGCGCGGCTCAGGAGCGCGTTCTGCGGCGCGGAGGGGAGCACGGGGGGGATGGTGATGGGGTTCGTGCGGGCGGCGGAGGGCGGGGCGCCGGTGCCGGGCGCCACCGTGGTCGGCGAGTGGATGGAGCTCTCCATCGGCACCGGGGGGATGTCGCGGCAGACGGCGAGGCGCACGGCGACCACCGGGGCCAACGGAGGATTCCTGCTCTGCGACGTGCCCACGCCCGGCACGGTGATGCTGGTGGTGAGCCGCGGCGGCGAGGGCACCGACCGCATCGACGCGGAGGTCCCCGGGTCGGGGTTCCTGCGGCGCGACCTGTTCCTGGGCGAGGCGCGGATGGCCGCGCGCGCCGACACCGCCCGCGCGGCGGGCGACACGGTGCCGCCGCTCCCCCGCACGCGCACGGGGCCGGGCCGGCTGACCGGCACGGTGGTGACCACGGATGGGGGGCGGCCGCTGCCGGGCGCACAGGTGAGCGTGGTGAACGGCGTGCCCACGCGCGCGAACGCCAACGGTGAGTGGACGCTGACCGGCGCCCCCTCGGGGACGCGGATGCTGGAGGTGCGCGCGCCCGGCTACTACCCCGTGCTCCGCGTGGTGGACATCGCGGATGGCGCGCGCCCCGTGCGCGTGGCGCTGTCGAGGCTCGCGGCGATGCTGGACACGGTCCGGGTCACGGCGCGGTCCGGGGGGAAGGCCGCCCGCGCCGGCTTCGACGAGCGGCGGCGCTCCTGGGGGACGGGGCGCTTCTTTACCGCGGACGACCTGCAGAGGCGGCTGCTGGTGGAAACTTCGGACCTGTTCAAGAACATGCCGGGCGTCTCGAGCATCCGCGGTGTGGATGGCGGCGAATCCCTCCTGATGCGCAACGCGTTCGGCGATGCGTGCGCGCCGACGTTGTATTTCAACGGACTCATGATGAGGAACCTGACCGGCACCGACCTGGATTCGCTCGTGCAGCCCCAGGAGATCGCGGCGATCGAGGTGTACGCCGAGAGCCAGGTGCCCCCGCAGTTCCAGGACGCCCTCAGCGGCTGCGGGAGCATCGTGGTGTGGACGAAGTGAAGCCCCGGCGTCCTACGCCGCCGGGGCGATCTGCTGGCTGAGGTGGCGCGGGTCGAAGTAGGTGCGAAACGCGCGGATGCGGTCGCCGCTCCATTCGACCACGCTGACACCGCGGTAGCTGAAGTCGCGCCCCTGCGTAGTGCGCCCGGTGCTGGTCCACTCCAGGAACGACGCGTCGCCGGCGTCTTCGGTGTGATGGAATTCGGAGCGCACGCTGTCGAACGTCCCGCGGTACGATTCCCAGAACTCGCGCGCACCCTCCGGCCCCGTGTGCCGGTGCGGCGCCAGCGGGTTGGAGATGTCCGCGTCGTCGCCATGGAGCGTGACCAGCGGCTCCACGTCCCGCCCGTCTTCGAGCGCGTACAGCGCGTCCACGAAGCGCTCCGCTCTGCTTGCTGCCGTCATCTTCCGATCCCTCGTCGAATGTTTGTGTAGGGATCGGGGCGCTTCGCAATGACCGAACCGCGCATCCGCACAGGGGCGATCACGGACGAAGACAGCGGCACGGAGAAGAGCATCTCTCCGTGCCCGCGTTTTTGAGTGCGGTTCGGCCCGCGTCGTGCGCCATGGGAGGCCGCTTGCGCCTGTGCCGCCACTCTCGCCACCACGCCCATGCTGCTGCGCGTTACTGACCGGGGGATGTACTGCGAAGCAGGTGACTTCTTCATCGACCCCTGGCTACCGGTGGACCGGGCGGTGATCACGCACGCGCACGGCGACCACGCGCGATGGGGGTGCCGGCGCTATCTGGGCTCGCGCGAGGGGGAGCGGGTGATGAGGACGCGCCTGGGCGCCGATGCCCGCATTGACACGCTGGAGTGGGGCGAGGTGAGAGACGTGCGCGGGGTGAAGGTGTCGCTGCACCCCGCGGGGCACATCCTGGGCTCGGCGCAGGTGAGGGTGGAGCGCGGCGGAGAGGTTTGGGTCGTGTCGGGCGACTACAAGACGGAGCCGGACCCCACCTGTACGCCATTCGAGCCGGTGCGCTGCCACACCTTCGTCACCGAGAGCACCTTTGGCCTCCCCATCTACCGCTGGCGGCCGCAGGCGGAGGTCTTCGCGCAGATCGATGCGTGGTGGCGCGGCAACCAGGAGGCGGGGCGCGCGTCGCTCCTCTTCGGCTATGGGCTGGGCAAGGCGCAGCGGATGCTGGCCGGTGTCGATCCGTCCATCGGCCCCATCTTCGCGCACGGCGCGGCGCTGAAGCTGAACCAGGACTACCGCGACGGCGGCATCCCCCTTCCCCCCGCCGACAACCCGATGGGCGCGCCCAAGGGCTTCGATTGGAGCCGCGCCCTGGTCATCGCCCCGCCCTCGGCGAACGGGACGCCGTGGATGCGCCGCTTCGGCCCCGTGTCGGCGGCGTTCGCGTCGGGGTGGATGAGCATCCGCGGCGCGCGCCGGCGTCGGGGCGTGGACCGAGGCTTCGTCCTCTCCGACCACGTCGACTGGCCATCGCTGCTCTCCTCCATCGAGGCGACCGGCGCCGAGTGCGTCTGGGTCACGCACGGCTATCGCGAGCCAGTCGTTCGGTGGCTGCGCGAGCACGGCATCCAGGCGCTGGCCGTCGCCAGCCGCTGGGAGGGCGGGAGCGACGATGTGGCTGTGGACGCGCCGGCGGAAGAGGGGGCTGAGGTGGAGCAGCAAGAAAGTGCGTGAGTGCGGTAGTGCGTTAGTGCGCGGGGGAATGGCTGAGATGTTGAGGAAGGCACAACTTGTTTTACCGCAGGCGTTTAGATAAAATTTAGGCGTCTGCGGCACGGTCTCCAGATCCTTCCTCGTACTGGGCCGTTCGCTTCCTCTCCTTCTCCGCCGGAGCTCTTCCACATGGTTCGCATCCACAAGCCCACGCTGGGCCTCGTTGTGCTTGCCCTGGCCGCCTGCACGGCTGATTCGACCGGATTTACCGTTCCCGCGACGGGGCAGCGGGTGATCTCGGCCACGGAGACGGGCGCCGTGTACGCCGGGCCCGAGACCGACTACCAGCCGTCGCTGATCCGTACGCGGGCGGGGACGCTGATGATGGTGATCGAGCGCCTCAACTCCAGCAACTCGGGCGACCTGTTCATCAGCAACTCCGCGGACGAGGGCGCCACGTGGAGTGTGCCGCGCGCGATTGTGGCGGCCACGAACAGCGAGCGCCATCCCGCGCTGGTGGAGCTGGCGACGGGCGGGTTCGCGCTCTTCTACCTATACAACGAGGGGAACAAGGGCGGCAACCGCATCCACCGCTCCACCTCGCCGGACGGGGCAACGTGGACGGCACGCGGGCGCATTGGGCTCGGGTGGAACACTGGCGGCGAGATCAATCCTGCGGTGATCGTGGAGCCGGACGGCTCACTGACAATGACGTACCACCGCCTGAACGGCGCCGCCTACATCGCGCGCTCCACCGACGGCGGCGCCACGTGGGACACCCGCAAGACCGCCATCACCACGACGGCGGCCGCGCTCCCCCGCATCGCCAAGCGCGCCAGCGACGGTCTGTACCTGGTGACGTACCAATCCGCCGGAAGCGACGGCAAGATGGACCTGTTCGCGGAGACTTCGGCCGATCCGTACAACTGGACCGCCGCCGCCACGCCCCTCGCGCAGGCGGACGACAACCACGACTCGGCGCCCATCGTGATGCCGAACGGGAGCTTCTTCCTGCCGTACGTCACCGCGCAGGGGACGGCCCACTACAACGTCGTCTACCGCACCAGCCCGGACGGCCGCACCTGGAGCGCCGCGACCGCCCTGACCACCGACGCGGACCTTGCCGACGTGGAGCCTCACGCGATCCTCGGGACCACGGCGGGGGAGGTGATCCTGGCCTGGGGTCATCAGGTAGTTGGCGGAGCCAACAACTATGACATCTGGCTGAAGCGCGACCTGATCGTGCAGTAGAAGATCCAGACAAAGGGCCTCACACAGAGCCACAGAGGGAAGCGGCAAGAAAGGCAGGAGGGAGATACAGCACCCTTTCCTGTCCTCTCCGTTTCCCTCCGTGTCTCTGTGTGAGATTGCTGTTTCGGGTGTGGATCGTGCGGAGGGTCGCTGCGATGAGAGCGTTCGCCGAGCTGTACGCCGAGCTGGACGAAACCACGCGCACCGGCGAAAAAGTGGACGCGCTGGCGCGCTACTTCGCGTCCGCGGCGCCGGAGGACGCGGCGTGGGCGGTGCACTTCCTGATCGGAAGGCGGCCCAAGCGGCTGGTGCCCGCGCGCAGGCTGGCCGAGTGGGCGATGGAGATGGGCGGCGTGCCGGAGTGGATGTTCGCCGAGTGCCACGAGGCCGTGGGCGACCTGGCGGAGACCATCACCCTGCTCCTTCCGCCGCCATCCGAGGAGCGCGAGGACCTGCCGCTGCACCGCTGGGTGGAGGAGCGCCTTCTCCCCATGCGCCACGAGGACGAGGCCGGCCAGCGCGCGGCGATGCGGGGCGCGTGGGCCGAGCTCAGCGGCCCCGAGGCGTACGTGTGGAACAAGCTGATCACCGGCGCCTTTCGCGTGGGCGTGTCGCAGAACCTGGTGGTGCGCGCCCTGGCCCGTGTGGGCGGGGTGGACGAGCCCACGGTGGCGCACCGACTGATGGGCACCTGGGACCCCACGCCCGGCTTCTACACCCGCCTCTTCGGCGCAGACACCAGCGACGCCGACGCCAGCCGCCCCTACCCCTTCTACCTTGCGTACGCGCTGGACGGCGGCCCCGAATCGCTGGGCGACGCCGGCGAGTGGCAGGCGGAGTGGAAGTGGGACGGCATCCGCGCGCAGATGATCCGCCGGCGCGGCAGCGTGTACCTCTGGTCGCGCGGCGAGGAGCTGATCACGGAGCGCTTCCCCGAACTGGCGCGCGCCGCCGGCCTCTTGCCCGACGGTACCGTGCTCGACGGCGAGATCCTGCCGTGGAAGGAGGGCGGCCCGCTCCCCTTTGCGCAGCTCCAGCGGCGCATCGGGCGCAAGGTGCTGGGCCCCAAGATCCTGGCCGAGGTCCCCGTCGTCCTCCTCGCCTACGACCTGCTGGAGATCGACGGCCGCGACGTGCGCGAGGAGCCGCTGCGCTGGCGTCGCGCGCGGCTGGAGGAGCTGATCGCCTCCCTCCCCACCGGCGCCACGGACCGCATCCCGCTCTCCCCCATCGTCCCGGCAGGCGACTGGGACGCGGTGATCGAGGCGTACCGCGGCGCCCGCGAGCGCGCTTCGGAGGGGCTGATGCTGAAGCGCCTTGACTCGCCCTACCGCACCGGCCGGCGCCGCGGCGACTGGTGGAAGTGGAAGGTGGAGCCCTTTACCCTCGACGCGGTGATGGTGTACGCGCAGCGGGGGCACGGGCGGCGCGCATCGCTCTACACCGACTACACCTTTGCGGTGTGGAAGGAGGGCGAGCTGGTGCCCTTTGCCAAGGCGTACAGCGGCCTCACCGACGCCGAGATCCGCCAGGTGGATGCGTGGGTGCGGCGCAACTCGCTGCAGAAGTTCGGTCCGGTGCGCACGGTGAAGCCGGAGCTGGTGTTCGAACTGGCCTTTGAGGGAATCCAGCGCTCGCCGCGCCACAAGAGCGGCGTGGCGGTGCGCTTCCCCCGCATTCTGCGCTGGCGCACCGACAAGAAGCCCGAGGACGCGGATTCGCTGGAGACGATCATCGGGCTGCTGGAGGGGTGAACAGCCTCACACAGAGACGCAGAGGGAACGAAAAGAACAGCGGAAGGGGTTCTCCGCGGCTTGCAGTTCCCTCTGTAGAGGTTCCTAAGAAGGGTTCATCGACCCTAAACGTCGAGAGGGTCCCGGTACATGCTTCAACATATTCCCCGATCAAACAAAGTCGCTGGGCTGCTGCTCCTTCTGGGGGTTGCGACGTGGGTGGCCACTGCGCCCGTCCGCCCGCTGAGCCTGCCTTACCTCGCGTGGGCCGCGGTGCTCGGGGGGGTTACGACCCTGCTCACGCGCCGCCTGAGCGCGGTTTGGCGGTCGTTCTGGTCAACCCTGGTGGTCGTGGGGGTCCTCGACGAGATCGCTGAATACTATTATGCCGCCGAGTTCGGCTCCGAGGCTCCGTTCCCAAATGCTGGAGCTATCCAGGCTATCGTGGTGGGGTGCACCACTTTTATCCTGGGTTCCCTGGTCGTGGAGGCGGTCCTCGGCCGCACGGCCCAACCCGGCATCGTGCCCGACGTTCAGCCAGCCAGCAGTCCCGTTGGATCGGCGACGCTCCACCCGGAGGTTCCCGCGTTGATCGCGGACCTGACAAGGCTCCGGGAACTTATACGAGGCGACGTGAGCCTGGAGCTGAACGATGAGCTCGCGCGAGCCGAGCGCGAGCTACGCAACAGCGACACGCACGGCTTGCAGCGCATCCTCGAATGCTACGGCGGTATTGGCAGTCTTACCGACGGCACCTTCTCGCCCAACGCGGACGCCCTCTGCTCTCGCGTATACGAACGGGCGCTCCAGCTCCAACGGGGAGTCGAGCGTTGAGGCTCTTCGCCGATCCTTCTTCTGGGTACAGATGCGACACGACCTCCACGAGCAGAACCGGCTTTCCTGGAACGCCGCCACGGCCGCGCACAACAGCCACAAGGGCGACCAGGCGGCGTTCTTGCGCGCCGGCGGCGATACCCTTTTTCCCGAGGAGCTGGAGCTGCTGGGCGATGTGAAGGGATTGGAACTGCTGCACCTGCAGTGCAACGCGGGGCAGGACACGCTGTCCCTGGCCCGCCGCGGCGCCCGCGCGACGGGGGTGGACATCAGCGACGAGGCGATCCGCTTCGCGCGCGAGCTTTCGGCGGCGAGCGGGATCGCGGCGGAGTTCGAGCGCGCGGACGTGTACGACTGGTTGCGCGAGGCGGCAGAGGCGGGGCGCACCTTCGACCGGGTCTTCTCGTCGTACGGCGCGGTGGGGTGGCTCTCGGACCTGGAGGCGTGGGGGCGCGGGATCGCGGGGGTGCTGCGCCCGGGAGGAAGGTTCGTGCTGGTGGAGTTCCACCCCGCGGCCATGATGCAGGGCGGGGACCTGCGGCCCCTCTACCCGTACCGTTCGTACGGCACGCCGATCCATGAGCCAGAGGGGATCGGCGACTACGTGGCCGCCTCGGGCGAGGGGCTGCTGCACGGCGCGCGGGCCGAGCCGGGAGTGCAGGACTTCCGCAACCCGCACCCCACCTGGGAGTTCGCCTGGGGGATCTCCGACGTGGTGACGGCGCTGCTGGACGCCGGGCTCACCCTGGAGGCGCTGCGCGAGTGGCCGTACAGCAACGGCTGCCTGCTCCACCCCGGCATGCGCGCCGACGAGCACCGCCGCTTCCATCCGCCCCCCGGCGTCCCCGATCTGCCGCTGATGTTCGGCGTGGCGGCGCGGAAGGCGCCGTAGGAGCCCGGCCCGCCGCCACCCGCCGTGAGCAGAACCCGCAAATGGCCGAACAAACTCGCACGATCCAGATGCTTCTCCCCGGCGGCACCGTGGAAGAGGCGCGAGTGTCGCTCGCCGCCGCCGACGGCGCGTGCAGGCTCAGCCTGACGCACCAGGGCCGGACACTCCATGCGGAGGCGAGCGACTACTTCGAAGCGTTGTGCCACATTCGCGAGGTGCTGGAGCAGGACGGAACGCGGCTGCTCTGTTACGGCGCGAGCCGAAACGTGTACCCATCCGGAATGGCGCGTGACATGGGGGCCGGACTTCGCGCCTACCGCCTCACGCCAGGGCGCCACTCAAGCGGAGCGGAGCTGCAGGATATTTTCGCCACCGGGCCTGACGTGCTGCCGGCGACGGTGGAGGAGCAGCGCCGGTATCGTGACGAATGGCTGGTGAGCATCGGCGTGTTGGACGCGTGACGCGCGGCAGAAACCAGCACCCCCGCGGCCGTTCACTGGACGTTCAGTGGACGGCCGGCCTGTTTTCCCGGGTGCGATAGCGCGCGGAACGGCTGGATTTCGCGCGGGCGCGGTCGTTGCCTCGTGTGGCGGGGGTCCGTCGCATCCACCCGCACCGGGGCAGGATCTTGGCCCGCACCGCACCCGCCGCTCCGATGGCCGCACGCGACGCCGCGCTCGAACGGGTGGAGGCGTGGTTCGCGTCGCGCGGATGGGCGCCGTTCGGGTTTCAGCGCGAGGTGTGGGATGCGTACCGCGATGGCGAGAGCGGGCTTGTGCACGCCGCCACCGGCACGGGAAAGACGTACGCGGCGTGGATGGGGCCGCTGCTGGAGTGGATGGAGGAGCATCCGCAGGGCGGCAAGGCGCCGGGGCTGCGCGTGCTCTGGATCACCCCGCTGCGCGCCCTGGCGGCCGATACCGAGGTCGCGCTCGGCAACGCGCTGGAGGCGCTCGGGATCGGCTGGACGCTCGAGTCCAGGACGGGCGACACCTCGCAGGCGACGAGGGCGAGGCAGCGGCGGCGGCTTCCGAGCGCGCTGCTCACCACGCCGGAGTCGCTGTCGCTGTTCCTGACGCGGCCGGATGCGCCGGAGCTCTTTCGCGACCTGCGCGCGGTGGTGGTGGACGAGTGGCACGAGCTGATGGGGAGCAAGCGCGGCGTGCAGACCGAGCTGGCGCTGGCGAGGCTGCGCGGGTGGAGGCCGGGGCTGCGCACCTGGGCGCTCTCGGCCACCATCGGCAACCTGGGCGAGGCGCTGGACACGCTGCTGGGCGCGGCCGGCCCGGGGCGCATCGTCCGCGGCGAGGAGCCGAAGCCGGTGCGCATCGACGCGCTGATCCCCGGCACCATTGAGCGCTTCCCGTGGGCCGGGCACCTGGGAACGCAGATGCTGCCGCAGGTCGTCGCGGCGGTGGAGGAGGGGCAGACGGCCATCGTCTTCACCAACACGCGCTCGCAGACGGAGATCTGGTTTCAGGCGATCCTCGCCGCGCGGCCGGAGTGGGCGGGGGTGATCGCGTTGCATCATGGTTCGCTGGATCGTTCCACACGCGACTTCGTGGAGGAGGGGCTGCGCACCGGCCGCCTGCGCTGCGTGGTCGCCACATCGTCGCTGGATCTGGGGGTCGACTTCTCGCCCGTGGACCGCGTGCTCCAGGTGGGGAGCCCCAAGGGGGTGGCGCGCCTCCTCCAGCGGGCGGGCCGCAGCGGCCACCGCCCGGGCGTGGAGAGCCGCGTCACCTGCGTGCCCACCAACGCGCTGGAGCTGGTGGAGGTGGCCGCCGCGCGCGACGCCGTGAAGGCGGGCGCCATCGAGAGCCGCCTCCCCGTGGAGCGTCCGCTGGACGTCCTGGCCCAGCACGTGGTGACGGTGGCGCTGGGCGGCGGCTTCCGGCCGGACGACCTTCGTGACGAAGTGCGCTCCACCCGCGCCTACGCCGGGCTTCGCGACGACGAGTGGGAGTGGACGCTGGACTTCGTCTCGCGCGGGGGCGAGGCGCTGCGCGCGTATCCCGAGTACTCCCGCGTCGTCCCTGGCGAGGACGGCTGGTGGCGCGTGGAGGACGGTGGCGTGGCGCGGCGGCACCGGCAGGCGGTGGGCACCATCGTGAGCGACGCGTCCGTCAGCGTGAAGTACCTCAAGGGCGCGCGGCTGGGATCGGTGGAGGAGTCGTTCATCGCGCGCCTGCGCCCCGGCGACCGCTTCATCTTCTCGGGCAAGCCGGTGGAGTTCGTGCGCGTGCGCGAGATGACGGCGTGGGTGCGCAAGGCGGGGAGCATCAAGGGCTTCATCCCCCGCTGGATGGGAGCGCGCATGCCGCTCTCCACCGAGCTGGCGGCGGCGCTGCGGCGGAGGCTGGAGGAGGCGCGTGAGGGGGTCTTCCGCGACCCGGAGATGGAGGCGGTGCGCCCCATCCTGGAGATCCAGGCGCGCTGGAGCCGCATCCCCGCGGCGGACGAGCTGCTGGTGGAGCGGGTGAAGACGCGCGAGGGGTTCCACCTCTTCTTCTTCCCCTTTGAAGGGCGCCTGGTGCACGAGGGGCTGGCCGCGCTCCTCGCGTACCGCATCTCGCGGATGCGCCCGATCTCGTTCACGCTGGCCGCCAACGACTACGGCGTGGAGCTCCTCTCGGCCGACGAGGCGCCGCTGGACGAGGCGCTTGCGGCCGGCCTGCTGAGCCCGCGCGACCTGGTGGACGACATCCCCGCGTCGCTCAACGCCACCGAGATGGCGAAGCGGCAGTTCCGCGAGATCGCGCGGGTGGCGGGGCTCGTCTTCCCCGGCCTTCCGCACGCGGGAAAGACGGCGCGCCAGCTCCAGGCCTCCAGCGGCCTCTTCTTCGACGTCTTCCAGCGCTTCGATCCGCAGAACCTGCTGCTGAGCCAGGCGCACCGCGAGGTGCTGGAACGCCAGCTGGAGAGCAGCCGCCTGGGCCGCACGCTGGAGCGCCTCGCCGCCAGCCGGGTAATCGTGACGAACCCGGAACGCACGCCGCCGCTGGCCTTTCCGCTGCTGGTGGACCGCGCGCGCAACCGCGTCTCCAGCGAGTCGCTGGGCGACCGGGTGAGGAAGATGCAGGTGCGGCTGGAGAGGGCGGCTGGGTAGGGGAAGGGCAGGGATGAGGGATAAGGGATGAGGGATGAGGGATGAGGGATGAGGGATGAGGGAGCGCGGCGGAGCCCCGCCCATGGATTACCCACACACAACGGAATGGCGATGCACCCTCGTGGCCGGATGATCCTGGTGCTGGCGCTCGCCGGCTGCGCGCAGCCGGCGCCGGCTCCCGAGAGCGCGCTGCACGCGCGGGCCGTGGCGGTCACCTTTGACGACCTGCCGTGGGCGCGCGTCAGCGCCGGCACGGCGCCCGAGATCGCGGAGTGGACCACGCGTCTGGTGGGGCGGGTGAAGGCCGCGGGGGTGCCAGCCGTCGGGTTCGTGAACGAGGGGAAGCTGGCGGGCCCTTCCACGCCGGCCGCGCTCCTGGAGGTGTGGACCGACGCGGGGCTGGAGCTGGGGAACCACACCTACTCCCACCGCTCGTTCTACACGACCCCGCTGGACACCTTTCAGGCCGACGTGCTGCGCGGCGAGGTGGTGACGCGGCGCCTGATGGCCGGAAAGCGCCCGCGCTTCTTCCGCCACCCGTTCCTGAACACGGGCCCCGACCTGGCCACAAAGGCCGTTTTCGAGCGCTTCCTGGCCCGCAACGGCTACCAGGTGGCGCCGGTGACGGTGGATACTGAAGACTTTCGCTTCGCCGTGGCGTACGACCACGCGGCGGCTCGTGGCGACAGCGCGTCGCTGCGCCGCATCGCCGCCGAGTACCTGCGGCACTCGGACACCACGTTCGCGTACTACGAGGGGCTGGGGCGGCGCCTGGAGCGGCGCGAACCCGCGCAGATCCTGCTGCTGCACGCGAACCGGCTGAACGCGGACTACTTCGGCGAGCTGGTGGCGCTCCTTCGCCGCCGCGGATACACCTTTGTTCCGCTGGACCGGGCGCTGCGTGACCCCGCGTACCGCCAGCCGGACCGGTACGCGGGGCGTGCGGGGATGTCGTGGCTGCAGCGCTGGGCCATCACGCGCCGCGTGCCGCTGGAGCCCGAGCCGGCCGTGCCCGCCTGGATCGAGGAGGCGGGGCGGCCCCCCGCTGACCGCCGTTAGGCCCACTCGCAACCGAGGGCGAAGATGCTGTCGCGTCTGGACGAAGCCGTGGAATTCGCCGAGAACCCGGAGCCGCGCTGCCCGTGCGTCCTCCTGCTGGACACCTCCGGCTCCATGGCCGGGGAGCCGCTGGAGGCGATGCTGGACGGGCTGGAGACCTTTCGCTTCGACCTGGCCGTCGATCCGCTGGCGGCGCGGCGTGTGGAGGTGGCGGTGGTGACGTTTGACAACGCCGTGCGCGTGGTGCAGGACTTCGCGCCGCCCGACCAGTGGGAGGTCCCCGCCCTGCGCGCCGAGGGGCAGACGCGCATGGCCGCCGCCATCGGACGGGCGCTCCAGCTCGTGGAGGAGCGCAAGGCGGCGTACCGTGCGTACGACATCGGGTACTACCGGCCGTGGATCTTCATGGTGACCGACGGCGAGCCGCAGGGGGAGCCGCCCGAGGCCGTCGCCGCGGCGGCGAAGGAGCTGCGCGAGGCGGAGGCGGCGAAGCGCGTGGCCTTCTTCGCCGTGGGGGTGGAGGGCGCGAACCTGCACCGGCTGGCCAAGATCTCGGTGCGCGCGCCGCTGCGGCTGAAGGGGCTCAACTTCCGCGAGATGTTCGTGTGGCTGTCGCGGAGCATGCAGGGGATCGCGCACTCGCGCCCCGGCGACGAGATCGCGCTTCCGCCGCCCAGCGGCTGGGCTGAGCTGTGACCTGGCGCGTCCTGGGCGCGTCCGTCCGCGGCACCCGCCACGTGCGCGAGGGTACGCCGTGCCAGGATGCGCACGCCTGGCGCGTTCTACCCTGCGGCTCGGTCGCGCTGGCGGTGGCGGATGGCGCCGGATCCGCCCCGCACGCCGCCGCGGGAGCCGCCGCCGCCGCCCGCGCCGCCATCGATGCGCTGGCCGATGGCGGCGACGCGGGCCCGGCGCTGGACCGCGCGCTGATCGCCGCGCTCGCCGCCGTCGAGCAGGAGGCATCGCGCCGCAACGCCGCTCCTCGCGAGCTGGCGACCACCCTGATCCTCGCCCTGGCCGGCGACGATGACGTGTCCGCGGCGCAGGTGGGCGACGGTGCGCTGGTGGTGGAAGGTGCCGATGGAATGCACTCGATCACGGTGCCGATGGGGGGCGAGTTCGTGAACGAGACGGTCTTCCTCACCTCGCCGGGCGCGCTGGACGCGGTGCAGCGGAGCACCTGGAGCGGCACCCCGCTGCACCTGGCCGCGTTCAGCGACGGGCTGCAGGGCCTGGCGCTGCGCCGTCCGGACCATGCGCCGCACGCGCCCTTCTTCGCCCCGCTCTTCCGCTTCGCTGGCGAGACCGACGATGCGAGGGCGGGCGAGGCCGAGCTGGCCGCCTTTCTCGCCGGCCCGCGCGTCACCGCCCGCGCGGACGACGACCTGACGCTGGTGATCGCGGCACGAACTGGAAGTGCTAAGTGCTAAGTCCTGAGTGCTAACCGTGTGTAGTTCAGCACTTAGCACTTAGCACTTAGCACTCACGCACTCACGCACTCACGCACTCACGCACTTTCTCAATGTCTGACCCCCCCATCCCCCTCCTTCGCGCACGCGGCGTCACGCTGCGGCTGGATCCGTCGCTGGAGTTGGGCGCCGGCGGGGAGGCGCGCGTCTTTGCGCTGCCGGGCGATGCGGAGCGGGTGGTCAAGCTCTTCCGCCAACCCACGCCCGAGCGCGCCCGCAAGATCGCGCGCATGATCGCCGCGCCGCCGCTGCTGGGGCCCGATCCGGAGGGCGCGGTGCGGCTCGCGTGGCCGCAGGAGGGGGTCGTGGACGAGGAAGGGCGGCCCGTCGGGTTCCTGATGCCGCGCGCGGAAGGGCCGCGCATCTTCGAGTTCTACAACCCGGTGACGCGCCGCACGCGTGCGCCGCTCTTCCACTACGGGCTGCTGCACCGCGCGGGGGCCAACCTCGCCGCCGCCTTCGCCGCGCTGCACGAGCGCGGCTACGTGGTGGGCGACGTCAACGAGTCCAACATCCTGGTGGCCCCCGACGGCGCGGTCACGCTGGTGGACACGGACGGCTTCCAGGTCCCCGACCCCGCAACCGGCGCCGTCTACCGTTCGCGCGTCGGACGGCCGGAGTTCACCGCGCCCGAGCTCCAGGGCGTCCCCTTCGGCGCGGTGGACCGCACTCCGGAGCACGACCGTTTCGGCCTGGCCGTCCTCCTCTTCCTCCTGCTGATGGAGGGAACGCACCCCTTCGCCGTGCGCACGCAGGGCGGCGCGGAGCCGGAACCGCTGGAGGGGCGGCTGCGCGCGGGGATGTTCCCGTACGCCAGCGACCGCCCCGGGCGCACGGCCACGCCGCCGCGGCTGGCGCTCTCCTTCGAGGTCCTGCATCCCAAAGTCCGCGAGCTGTTCGTGCGCTGCTTCGTGGACGGGCACCAGGACCCCGCCGCCCGCCCCACCGCGGAGAGCTGGCGCGACGCGCTGAAGGAGGCGGAGGGGGAGCTGCGCCGCTGTGACCTGAACCCGCAGCACCGCTTTGGCGCGCACCTGGGAATCTGCCCGTGGTGCGAGCGCGCCCGCCTGCTGCGCGGCCGCGACCCCTTCCCGGCCACCGCCGAGGCCGCGAGCCGCGTGGATACGCGCATGCGGCGCCCCGCGCCACCGCCCGTACCCGCACCGGCGGCTGCCACGGCGCCCGCCCCCCGCCCGCGCCGGCCTGCTCCCCCCGCGGCCCCGCTCCCCGCGCGTGCGCTGGCGGCGGTGCAGAGCTCCGTCGCGGACCCGGCCGTCTGGGTCTTTCCGCTCCTCCTGCTGGCGATGATGCCGCTGGGTCTGGGGCAGCTCTTCGCCGGCATCCTGGCGCTCGTCGCGGCGCTGGCGGCGCTGCAGCCGCGCAGCAACCCGCGCAACTGGAGCCAGCTCGCGGCCGTCATGCTCCTCCTGACCGTCGCCGCCGGCCTGACGGCGGATGCGGTAAGCGGAGGCCCCGATCCGGTCCCCTACCAGGAAGACGAAGACGTCGTGATGCCTCCGCCTCCGCCCCGCTTCCCTCCGCCGATGGGCGACGGGCGGACGTACGGAATCGAAGACATCGACGTGACGCCACAGCTGAACAACTACGCGGCCGTCCAGCGGGCGCTGGAGCGTGCCTACCCTCCGCTCCTGCGCGATGCCGGGGTCGGTGGAACGGTGCTGCTGAGCTTCACGGTCGTGGAGGATGGATCGGTGGATCCGGCCAGCGTGGAGGTGCTGGAAAGCAGCAACGGGGAGTTCTCGACGGCGGCCATCAGCGTGGCCAACCGGATGCGCTTCACCCCCGCCATCGTGAACGACCGCACGGTCCGGGTCCGCGTGCAGCTTCCGATCACCTTCCAGCCCGAGCCGGTCTGAGCGTGATCGAGACGGAGGTCGCGGGGGAGCGCGTGGTGCTGCTGCCGGAGCGGGCGCTCTTCCGGCCGGCGACGGGGGAGCTGCTGGTGGCGGATGCGCATTGGGGGAAGGCGGCCACCTTTCGCGCCGCCGGCATCGCGGTGCCCGGCGGGACCACCGCCGAGGGGCTCGCCCGGTTGGACGCGGCACTGGAGCACACCGGCGCGGAGGAGATCGTCTTCCTGGGCGACCTCTTCCATGCGCGGCAGGGGAAGTCCGCGGCGGTGCTGGCGGAGGTGCGCGGATGGCGGGCGCGGCACCCGGCGTTGCGGCTGACGCTGGTGCGCGGCAACCACGACCGCGGCGCCGGCGATCCCCCGGCCGACCTCGGCTTCCGCGTGGCGGACCCGCCGCTCGCGTCCGCGCCCTTTGTCTACGCGCACCACCCCGAGCCCGACGCGCGCGGCTACGTGCTGGCCGGCCACGTGCACCCCGCCGCCATCCTGCGCGGGCGCGGCCGGGCGAGGGAGCGCCTCCCCTGCTTCCACTTCGGCGCTGCGGTGGGGATTCTCCCCGCCTTCGGCGCCTTCACCGGCGCCGCCACCGTCGCGCCGCTCCCCGGCGACCACGTGTTCGTCGTGGCGGGCGACGAGGTGCTGCGGGCGGGGTAGTGGCCGCGGCGCAACCTACCGTCGTGGCGATACGTCCGTTACGACGCCGCTTCCGCCGCCGCCGCGCCTCACCCCGGCGGAGATCAAAAAGGTCGAGGACTGGGCCGCCCGGTACGGGGCCGCGCCAATCCGCAAGTTCAGGTGAAACGGCCCCGCCATCTGGCGGGGCCGTATTCGCGCGCGGCGATCTACTGTTCGCGCGGAGCACGCCCGCGGAACTCCGTTGCTCAGAGCGCCACGTCCGCGGCGGATGGGTGGCGGCGGGCCCCGTGGGGAGCCCGCCGCCGGTTCCGTCAGAGCGCGGCGAAGTTGCCGCCGGAGTTGATGCGCGCGAGCGCGAAATCGTGCTGGATGAACACCACGCGCCCCCCCGCCGCCGCCACGTCCACGTCGAACGCGGCAGAGGTGGATCCGCGGTGATGGATGCTGTTGATCATCACCCCCTTCGCGCCCGTGTCCACCAGCACGTACGGGGTGCTGCTGGTGGACATCTCCGCGTAGAAGCCGTTCACCGCGATGCCGAAGCCGTTGAACGTCCCCCCGCGCACCGTGAGCGAGGTGCCGCTGCCGTGCACCGTGCCGCACCCGTTCAGCGAGACGGCGGCGCAGTTGCGGATCAGCAACCCGGTGGTGCACCCCGCCGCCTCCACCCCCGAGAGCTCCGCGAGGCTGCTGGTGTCCACCGTCACTCCGTTCCCACTGTTGAGCACGCGCGAGCCACCGATGAAGATGCCG
Organism: Longimicrobium sp.; assembly: GCA_036389135.1. Lineage (NCBI taxonomy): Bacteria > Pseudomonadati > Gemmatimonadota > Longimicrobiia > Longimicrobiales > Longimicrobiaceae > Longimicrobium > Longimicrobium sp. The sequence continues at coordinate 27,455 of DASVQP010000029.1, read as the reverse complement.
TGCGAGCCCGTGACGTAGATCCCCGTGGTGCTGGACGCCACGCGCACGCCGGTGCAGGTGAGCGCCGTGGCCCGGTCGAAGAAGAGCGCGTTCCCCGCGATGCCGTCCACGTCCACGTCGGACACGGTGATCCCGTTCCCCCAGGTCGCTTCGATCCCCACCGTCCCGGTGAGGGTGACGATGGTGCGGGAGACGTGCAGGTTGGAGCCCTTGAGCACGATCCCCCGCTGCACGTCGCGGATCTTGAGGCCGCTCAGGGCGACGTTGTTGATCAGCCCCCCCGGCGCGGTGGCCACGTTGGCCACCGCCACGCTCCCCGCCACCGCCTCGCCGGGCCCCTGCACCGTCAGGTCCTCGATCTTCACCTGGTCCCCCGCCAGCTCGAACACGGGGCCGGCGTGCGTGGCGAGGATCACCGTGGCGTCCGCTCCGCGACCCGCCACCACGCGGTTGGCGGGAACCGAGATGGGGCCGTTCACCTTGAAGGTCCCGGGCCCCAGCCGCAGGGGGAAGCTGGTGCTGGCGATGGCGGCGCGGAGCCCCACGGTGTCGTCGCCGCCGGAGGGAATCAGCTCGCCCACCAGCTCGGGGAGGCCGCCCGGCGTGGTGTGGATCGGCACGCCCCGGCCCAGCACCAGGGAGTTGGCGAAGCGCGGGCCGTCGGCCGTACGGATGATGAAGTTGTCCACTCGCGTGTTCATGTCGCTCCTGGTTCGTGGGGCCGCCGCGCCGCCCCGTGCGGGGCAGGGCGCGGCGGCCGAAAAGTGGTGTGCCGTCCCGGCGGGGCCGGCGTTGCGCCTGGACCTAGACCAGGTCCACCAGTCCGTTCTGGATGCGGATCCGCTGCCCCTGGAGCGTGGTGAGCTCAAAGAAGGCGCTGTCCTCGTTGAAGGTGAGCGTCAGCTCCTGCAGGAGCCGGATGCCGATCCGCTCGCCGAAGAGGCGCGACTGCGTGTCGTCGCTCCGCCAGTGCACGCCCGCCGCGTTGCGGAAGAGCGAGATGTTGCCGGACAGCTTGTTGAGCTCCGTCCCCACCGTCATCGTGGTGGCGCCGGGGCCGCCGTACGCCAGCAGCGTGAGTCCGTCCGCGCTGGGCACCACCGGGCTCTCGATCGTCTTGGTGTCGTCGAAGAACGCCTTCAGGATGGTGATGCACGCGCCGGACACGGTGGCGTGCCCCGCCCCGTACGCGGGGTGGGTGGGCGCCCCTTCCGGAAAGGCCTGCGGCAGGAGGTACGAATACGGGAAGCGCTCCCCCGCCTGGCCGTAGTAGGGGGCCAGCCCGCCGGCCGTCAGGGAGTTGAGGAGGGCGGTCCACCCGATTCCGGTGTAGGTGCGCCGGGCGCTGAGGTGGTTGTCCACGCGCCCGCCGTACTCCTCCGGGCGCAGGCGGCGGTGCACGAACCACTTCTGCCACCACACCGCGCGCAGCGCGTGGCCGATCACCTCGGACAGCACCTCCAGCACGTGCGGGTCGCCAAAGGTGGCGAACCCCGACTGCGTGGGCGACACGGTGCCGGACGGGGAGTACGGGTTCCCCTGGTCGAACGGGAACTCGCGGTTGCGCATGGGGATGGCGCCGGCGTTCGCGGTCTGCTGCGTGCCCGTGGGCTCCGAAAGGAGGATCCACGCCGCGTTGTAGTACGAGTCGATCACCTGGTCGAAGTGGACGTAGTTGGCGCCGTCGCGCAGGCTGCGGATGAAGCGGCGCTGCGAGAAGTCGAAGACGTCCAGGCCGCGCTTGTCCACGCCGTTCTGCACGTCCAGCCACCAGGGGAAGTCGAGCAGGTAGTCCTGGCCGGGCACCACCGTCTGCTGCCGCTGGTCGATCACCCGCGACCCGTAGGCGATGTACCCGTCGGTGGCGTTGCGCCCGCCGCCCGGCATCTTGCGCGGGTCGCTGTTCCCCTTGAGGAGGAACTGGCTGACGTACGGCCCCGTCTGCTCGCCCTGGAAGATGCCGCGAAAGACGTTGTCCACCGTCACCGGCGCCGGCCCGCCGTACCAGGGAAACTCGGTGTTCAGCGAGCTGACCGCCGCGGCGATGTCGGGGTTCCCGGCGTAGTCCACGAAGGCGACGTCGCGCGCCACCGCCATCCAGTACAGCTCGCCCATCTCCGCCGCCGCCACGTCGCTGGCGAACGCGGGCGCGGCCGGCATGGCCAGCTCCTGCGCGTCCGGCCCTTCCAGGTCGAAGGCCAGGCCGGCCTGGGGGTTGGTGAGCTTGGAGCCGCCGGGGCCCAGCAGGATCTGGTCGAAGTCGCGCGGGTCGCGGCTCTCCAGCGCGCGCAGCAGCGATCCGTACGACACCGGCTCCGGGTCGCCCACGGTGTCGTGGCGTAGCCCCTTGGAGTAGTTGCCGATGAAGCGAGGTTGGGTGATCTCGTCACCGTTGTTGTCGTCGATCTCGTGCGGACGCTCGGCGGCGACTTCGGCGCCCTGCTGCCGGATGCCGAGTGCCGCGAGGCGGCGCTGCTCTTCGCGCCTGGGGAGTTGTGGCATGGTGGGGCTCCTCTGTGGGTATGATGGGCGCGACAGCCGCGCCCGTTGGCCCGCTTTCCCCGTCATGGCGGGGTCGCCCCACGGCCGCACGGCCGCCGAAGCGTGGAGGATGCCCTCCCTTCCTTCTCCCTGGGGGAGCCCTGTCGTACGGACGAAAAAGCCCCGCCCGGCGCTATGCCGGGCGGAGCTCTGGGCCCCTGTCTGGTTTCGGTAAATCTTCGGAGGTAAGGATAGCGGAGCTCCGCGGGCCGGTCAAGTGCCGCCGCATCGTGCCGTCACACCAGCGCCACCACCTTGCCGTCGAAGATGCGGATGGTCTGGCCGTCGAACCGGGTGAGCTGGAAGTAGGCGTCGTCCTCGTTGAAGCCCAGCGACATCTCCTGGAGCATGCGGATGGCGATGGCCTCGCCAAAGGGGAGCGACTCCGTGTAGTCGCTGCGCCAGTGCACCCCCGCCGCGTTGCGGAAGATGGCGATGTTCCCGGCCAGCTTGTTCAGCTCGCCGCCCACCGTCATCTGCCCCGCGTCGCCGCCCGTGTACGCGACCAGCGACAGGCCGTCGGTGCTGGCCAGGAGCGGGTTCTCGATGACGGCCGTCTCGTCGAAGAACGCCTTGAGCATGGTGGCGAGCGCCCCGCTGCCGGTGGCGTGCCCCGCGCCGTACGCCGGGTGCGTGGGTGCGCCCTCGGAGTACGCCTGGGGCAGCAGGTACGAGGAGGGGGAGAGCTCCCCCGGCTGCCCGAAGTACGGAGCCAGCCCGCCGCCCAGCAGCGACGTGGTGATGCTGGTGTGAAGGGGGTAGGCGCGCCCCTGCGTGCCCGCGCTCTGGTTGAACATCATCTGGTTGTGCACGCGCCCGCCGTACTCCTCTGGACGCAGCCGGCGGTGCACTCCCCACTTCTGCCACCACACGGCCCGCAGCGCGCGGCCCAGCACCTCGCCGAGCACCTGCAGCAGGTGGATGGGCCCAAAGGTGGCGAACCCCACCTGCTTGCGCGCGTCCATCAGCACGCCGGGGGGGTCGTACGGGTTGCCCGCGTTCTTGGCGAACTCCGCGTCGATCTGCGGCCGCTTGGTGACGCCGGACTGGAAGCTGAGCTGGTTGCCCGTGGGCTCCGACATGAGGAGCCACGCCGCGTTGTAGAAGGCGTCGAGCACCTGGTCGAAGTGCACAAAGGTGGCACCATCGCGCAGGTTGCGGATGAAGACGCGGGTGCTCTCGAACAGGTCCATGCCGCGCCGGTCCATCCCGTTCTGCACGTCGAGCCACACCGGGAACCCTCCCAGATAGTTCTTACCGGCGAGCGCGGGAACCAGGCGCTGGTCGATGACGCGGGCGCCGTAGGAGATGAAGCCGTCCAAGGCGTCGCGCCCGAACCCGGCAGGCTTGCGGGGATCGGTGTTGCCCTTGAGCAGGAACTGGCTGACGTACGGCCCCGTCTGCTCGCCCGGGTAGATCCCCCGGAAGACGTTCTGCGCCGTTACGGGCGTGGTGCCGCCGAACCACGGAAACTCGCCGTTCATCGACGTGATGGCGGCGGCGATGGTGGCGTTGCTGCCGTATGCCGCGAAGTGGACGTCGCGCGCCGCCGCCATCCAGTACAGCTCCCCCGCCTCGTGCGCCGTCTGCTCGCTGTCGAAGCGCGGCGCCGGCGCCATGGTCAGCTCCTGCGCATCCGGCCCCTCCACGTCGAACGCCAGCCCCGACTGCGGGTTGGTCAGCTTGAGCGCGTCGGTGGAGGCCAGCACGATCTCCTCGAAGTCGCCGGGGTCCTCGCTCTGCAGCGCCCGCAGCAGCGACGCGTACGAGTAGCCCACCGGGTCGCCCAGCGAGTCGTGCTTGAGGCTCTTGGAGTAGTTACCGGCCAGCGGCGTGGCGTGGTAGTCGACCTCGTCGTTGTTGTTGGCGTGCTCCTCGTGGGGACGGCGCGCCGCCAGCTCGGCAGCCTGCTCGCGGACTTCGCGCGCGGAGAGGCGGCGCTGGTCCACGCGGCGCGAGAGGCTCGTCTCCCGCACGTTCAGGTTGTCGAACACCACCAGCCCCGGCGCGGGCGCCGCCTGGTACGTGCCGCTGAACAGCCCCGGCTTGATGCCGGTGAGCGCAAAGGGGGCGGGGTTGCTGAACAGCGTCGTCCACTCCCACCCGTCCCGCGAGACCTCCCAGAACACCGTGCCGTGCTGCTCGCGGATCTGGAGCCAGCGGTGCGCCTGGAAGTCGTATGGCACCGTGAGGAACACCAGGTACGCGCCCCCGGTCTGCTGCTCGCAGCGGAGGAGCCCGTTGACGAGCCCGATGGCGATCTCGTTCCCCTCGCTGACGTACGCGCGCAGCTGCGCCTGCCCGGTGCGCGGCGCCCGCACCAGCTCCACCCAGATGCGGGAGGCGGTGAGGTCGTACGCGTCCTTGGCGGTGTAGCCCGCGTAGCTGTCCGCCTTGCTGCTGAGATTCCAGAGCTCCAGCCTCCGGTTCACCTCCCGCGCGTCGCCGAACACCCACCACCGCGTGTTGTCGGGGGCGTTGTCGTTGAAGTCCTCCACCAGCGTGTGCGCCTTTGCCATGCTCCCCTCCGGGCCGGGTCCGCCGCACGAGTGGCGGACGGTTTCCGTACCCGCCGCGGACATTCGCCGCGGCGGGTCTGCAACCGGTCCCGGATCGCTCTGCCGGGGGGCCTGGAGTCGGCCCTTCTCTGTTCCGTCAGCCTTTGGGGACGCAAAAAGGCCCCGCCCGGTCGCTGTGCCGGACGGGGCGATGTGCCCCGCTTCAAATTTCGATACGTCTGAATGGCACAATAAAGGCGGCATGCGATTGTGTCAAGCTCGGAGAGCCCTGCGACTCGGCGGCGAATGTCGGATCGGGAGCGGAGGGTCGCCCCATCGCGGAAGCACGCGGCGAGCCCCTCTCCCTTGCCCGGGCTCGTTTCGTGCGCCACCATACGGGCTCGCACGCTGCTCAACCCGCCGCTCTCCCGATGACGAAGACAATCTCGAACCGCCTTCTTGCAGTCCTTCTCCTCCTGGCCGCCGTGCCGGGCGCGGCCCACGCGCAGCACAGCCGCATCCGCGCGCTGGGAGTGGGCGACACCGTGCGCGTCGTCACGCCGGACCAGGGGGAGGGCCCGTTCATGGGCGTGCTGACCGCCTACGAGTGGCAGGGGCTCACCGTCCGCCAGCGCGGCACCGGGGTGGAGCGCACGATCCCCTTCGCCGACGTGCGCGGGCTGGCGCGAAGCCTGGGAGTGCGCCGCCAGCACACCGCCTGGCGCGGCGCCCGCATGGGGGCCATCTCCCTGGGCGCCGCGGGGCTGGTGAGCGGCCCCCTCCTCGCCACCTCCGAATCGGGCGACCGCTGGGAGATTCCCGGCACCACGGCTCTTGCCGCGGCGAGCGGGGCGGTGCTTGGGGGTGCCATCGGCGGGGCGCTGGGCTGGGCGCTGGCGCGGGAGGAGTGGCAGGAGTTCCAGCCCCCCGCCGCCGCCCGCGTCAGCGTGGACCCCGGCGGCGCCACCACCGTCGGCGTCTCCGTCCGCACCCGCTGACCCTCGTTCCGCCTCACGCCCCTACGACCCCCATCGTAGGGGCGTGATTCATCACGCCCTCCCTCCGCCTTCCTCGACCCCCGCCCCGCACACGAATTCGGTAGGGGCCGCCCCACGTGGCTGCCCGTGCCATCCGCTTCTCCGCAGCCCGCTTTCGGGTGCGACTGAAGGCCGGCGCGCTCATAAACGTCGGTGCACGAGACCGCTTCAGCGGTCTTCCCGTCGTTCCAGGCGGGGGATTCATTTCATCCCCCGCCGCTCCCCCGCCGCACGCCGCCGAATACGCGCGAAAAAGAGGGGCGCCCACCCGGACGCCCCTCTTCACATCACTCGCCCCGGCCCATCAGCAGCCGGAGTTCGGGTTCCTCTCGCACTCCGACTGCGGGTACGGCAGGAACTCGATCGACGGGCGCTCGGACGTGTACGCCCGCAGCCGCCGCAGGTCCTCCCAGCGCAGCCCCTGCCCGAACAGCTCGTAGCGCCGCTCGTACAGGATCTGCGCGAACACCTCGGCCTCCGTGTCCAGCGCGCTCGCCGGGAGCGGCGGAAGGCACCCGCGCGGCTCGGGAAGCGCCGTCGTGGGCTGCGCCGGGCACAGGCCGTTTACGTCCCGCCCCTCCGAGCGCACCTGGTTGATCAGCGCCGCGGCAAGATCCAGCCGCCCCAGCCGCGCCTGCGCCTCCGCCTGGATCAGGCGCATTTCGTCCGGCAGGTACAGCGGGTACGCATCCGTGCGGGCGCCGCCGTACGCGCGGAAGGTGAAGATGGAGTCCGGGTTGCCCAGCGTGGCGCCGGGGCTGCGGTTCGCCCAGAACGCCGGACGCGCGTCGCCCGGCTGCGCCTCGAGGAAGAACTCCCTGCGCGCGCCCACGTAGTTCAGGCTCAGCCCGTACTGCCAGATCGGGTTCTGCCCCGGGAGCGGGTACTGGAGGTGCGACACCACCGTGCGGTTCACCCGCCCCGCCGCCGCCAGCGCCTCCGGGTAGCGCGCGTCGAACAGGTAGTAGCGCGCCAGCATCGCGTCCACCGTGTTGCGCAGGTCGATGCCGGCGCCCGAGCTGGGCACCAGCACCCGCGTGCGGAAGGGGGCGAGCTCGTCGTCGGTTACCGTCGCCAGCTCGGCGCGCGCGCTTTCCAGCGTCGCGATCACCGAGTCGCGCACCTCGGCACGCGGGCGCGGCGGGGCGCCCAGCGTGTCGTACGTCAGCGGCATCTGCTCGTACTGCGTCGTCAGGTGCCCGATCGCCATGGAGCGCAGCAGCTTCGACAGCACCGAGATCCCCACCACCTGCCCGCGGCTCAGCCCCACCCCCGGAGCGCTGCGCGTGAGCACGTCGGCCGTGCGCGCGATGCGGTACGCCGCCGCGAAGGGGTCGCCCACCACCCCGAACGTCGGGTCGGGCGTGCCCGTTACCAGCGATTGGTCGGCGGGCAGCGCCAGGAAGCGGGCCCCCCACTGGTCCGTCACCAGCTCCGGCGCGCGGACGAAGACGAGAATGCTGTCCGCGTACTGCTTCTGGATCCCCACCGCCGTGGTCAGGACGAGCTCGGGGTCGGTGAGCACGTCCTCTTCCAGGGGGGCGTTCGGGTTGGTCAGGTCCAGGTCGCACCCCGCGGTGGCGGCGAGCGCCGCCATCAGCAGCGCCACCCCCGCGCGCCCTGCGCCCCGCCCGTGGTTCAAGAAGTTCATGCGTGCCTTAGAAGTTGAAGTCGAGGCTCACCACGACGGTGCGCGGGATGGGGGTGGTGGCGAAGTCCACACCGCGCGCCACCGTGCTGGCGGCGAACAGGTTGATCTCCGGGTCCAGGCCGCTGTAACTGGTCCAGGTGTGCAGGTTGCGGCCGGCCACGCGCAGCCCCACCTCGTTGGCGCCAAAGCGGCGCACCCACGGGGCGTCGAAGCGGTAGCCCAGCGCCACCTCGCGCAGCTTCACGAAGGAGCCGTCCTCGATGAACTCCTCCCACAGGAGGTTGCGCTCCGTGTTGCGGCTGAAGGTGCCCGAGATCGTGTCGCCGCGCGCCTCCATCCCGGCCGTGGGGGCCGAGCCAAAGAACTCCGAGCTGCGGCGCGTGAAGTTGGCCACCTCGTTGCCGAAGCGCCCGTCCACGAGCAGCGCCAGCTCCACCCCGCGGATGTTGAAGGAGTTCTGCAGCGAAGCGGTGAAGTCCGGGTTCGGATCGCCCAGGATGCGGCGGCGGAAGACGTTCGCCGGCGTGCCGTCCGCGTTGCGGATGATGTTGCCGCTCGCGTCGCGCAGGGTGTCGCGCGCGTTCACCGGCACGCCGCCCGCGCCCAGGTGCAGCTTGTTGCCCTCGGAGTCGCGCGGGTACACGCGGCCCAGGAAGACGCCCAGCGGCTGCCCCTCGATCACCGCGTTCAGGTACTCGAAGGTCAGCGTGTCCGAAGCCGCGCTCAGACGCTCGATCTTGTTGCGGTTGCGCGCGAAGAGGAAGCGGCTGTTCCAGGTGAAGTCGGGACGCTGCACGTTCACGCTGCTCAGCGACAGCTCTATGCCGCGGTTGCTAAGCTCGCCGATGTTGCGGAACTCGTTGGCGAAGCCGCTGGTTAGCGCCAGCGGCACCGAGAGCACCAGGTCGGTGGTCACCTTGTCGTAGTAGGTGAACTCGGCCGCGATGCGGTCCCTGAAGAAGCCAGCGTCCGCGCCGAACTCGTACTCGCGCTGCCTCTCCGGCTTCAGCTCGGGGTTGGCGGCCCGGGTGTCCGGGCGCAGCCCCACGCGGCCGCCGTACAGCACGTTGGTGTACGTCACCTGGTTGAGGTACTCGCTCGGCGGCTGGCCGCCCGTCTGCCCGTAGGCGGCGCGCAGGCGCAGCCCGCTGAACACGCGTCCCAGCGGCCCCGTGGAAAAGCCCGGCTCGTCCTGCACGTCGTACGACGCGCTCAGGCGCGGAAACATCTGCCAGCGCTGGCCCGCGCCGAACGCCGACGACGCCTCGGCGTTGATGCCGGCCGTAAGGAAGAGGCGGTCCGCGATGGCCACCCGCTCCTGCAGGAAGCCGCCCATGGTGCGCAGCTCCACCAGCGACTGCGAAGCCGTCTGCACCGCCCCGATCGCCAGCTGCTGGTCGGGAAGGATGTCCGAGACGGCCGAGCGGATGGTGTTGGTGCGGTCGTTGGTGTAGCGGAAGCCGGCCGTGCTGGTGAGCCCCAGCCCCGGGCGGAGCTGCGACTCCAGCGTGGCGGTCAGGTCGTTGTTGAAGCGCCGGATGGAGCGCACCGGCGTCTGCAGCGACCCCGTAAAGGTTGCCCCGGTGGAGGCGCGCGGCTGCAGGTAGGTGTTCTCCTCGCGCCCGTCGTCGATCCCGGCCAGGTAGGTGATGGTCAGGTTCGGCAGCGGCGTGGCCGTGGCCTGCGCGCTCCCCAGGAAGCGCGTCACGTCGTTGCGCGCCTCCCAGTTCTCCACCACGTCCAGCACGTTGGCGCCCACGATGGGGTTGTAGACGTAGCGCCCGGTGAGCGTGTCGCGCGCCGCCGCGTTGAAGTGCGTGGGGGTGAAGATGATCCCGGTCAGGATTCCCTGCGTCTGCTCGCCCTCGGGCACCAGGTTGGTCTGGGTGCGCAGGAAGCTCCCGTTCGCCCCCACCTCCAGCCAGTCGGAGATGCGCTGCGTGATGCGCCCGCGCCCGCCGAAGCGCTCGTAGCCGGTGGAGCGCACGATCCCTTCCTCGTCGTTCCAGTTGCCGGAGAGGTAGTACGTCGTCCCCTCGCCCCCGCCCGATACGGAGAGCTGGTTGCTGGTGCCGACGCCGGTCTGGAAGACCTGGTCCTGGAAGTCGTAGCGCACCGTGTCCGCGCCCGTGCGCGACGCCGGGATGCCGGAGAGCACCTCGGCGCGGCCGATCTTCGTCTCGCGGTTCAGCCGCAGGAAGCCGGGGGTGCGCGACGCCTGCATCTCCGTGCGGAAGCTGACCTGTGGACGCCCCTGACGGCCGCGGCGCGTGAAGATCTGGATGACGCCGCTGTTGGCGCGCGAGCCGTACAGCGCGGCCGCCGCGGCGCCCTTGAGCACCTCCACCCGCTCGATGTCTTCCGGCGCGATGTCGGACAGTCGGTTGGTGAGCGCGGTGTTGGTGCGGGTTGCGTTGGCGCCCAGCCCCACCAGCGCCTCGTTGTTGTTGTCCACGATCACGCCGTCCACAACGATCAGCGGCTCGGCGTTCCCCAGGATGGTGTTGGTGCCGCGCAGGCGGATGCTGACGCCGCCGCCCGGCTGCCCCGAGGTCTCGCTGATCTCGGCGCCGGCGATCTTCCCCTGGAGCGCCTGGTCCACCGAGGTGGCGCCCGGGGCCTCGGCCACGGCCTCGCCGGTCACGCTGGCCACGGTGTTCCCCAGCTGCCGGCGCTCGGCCGGCGCGCCGGTGCCGGTCACCACCAGCTCCTGCAGTTCCAGGGCGGCGGCGGTCAGCGCCACCGCGTCCATCGTCACCTCGCGGGCGGCGGCGAGCGTCACCGGGCGGGTGGTGGTCTGCCGGCCGATCAGCGAGTACTGGATCGTATAGCTGCCGGGGTTCACCTGGGCCCGCAGCCGGTAGCGGCCAGCCGCGTCGGTCAGGGTGCGCAGCACGGTCGCGGTCGACCCGCCGCGGATCTGGACCGCCGCGTTCGGGAGCGGCGCCCGGCTCTGGGCGTCGACCACGGTGCCGGTGATCACGTACGCGGGGTCCTGCGCCGCCGCGGGAAGGGCCGTGAGCCCTCCGGCGGCGGCGAGCAGGGCCGCTCCGAGACACCGGCGCAGACTGGGTAGGCGCATCAACGGTCTCCAGCGTGTGGGTTCGCCCGCGTGCGGGCGTGTGCCGGCCCGCGGAGCGGTGCCGGGTGAAACGGATGTCTACTTTCTAGACTGTCGGCGCGGAGCGCGCAAGAGCCTTCCAGCATTGCTCATCCACGCTTAAGCCCGCAGCGGCCGCGCCACCATGATGCCGGTGGCGTTGCGGATGGCGGCCACGTACTCCGGCAGGGTGCGGCGGCTCACCTCCACCGCGCCGCCGGAGAGCGGGGCGTGCAGCACGCGCATCACCCCCGCCCGGTCGCGGTACGCGAACCCCGTGTGCGTCGCGTCCAGCCCCGCGATGCGGGTGGCGAATGCGAGCACGTCGCCGGTCTGGATGCGGTTCTGCACCGCCGCGATCCGGTCGGTGGGGATCACGACGCGGCGCATGGCGTCCAGCGCACGCTCGCGCTCGGCGATGGCCTGGAAGGTGGCGCCGTCGCGCAGGGCGGGGTAGGCAGAACGGTGCTCGGTCATGAAGCGCAGCGGGCGCTCGTCGCGGGTGCCTCCCAGCTCCGTGCCCAGGTCGCGCAGCAGGCCGCGGCGGGCGTTGTCCTCGATCCACTCGCTGAAGTAGTGGAGGCGGCTGGCGTAGCCGTTCCTCACCCCGCCGCGGTAGCGCATCCGCTCCACCTCCCGGGCGAAGTCGCTCCACCGCCCCTGTCCGTGGGCGGCGCGCGCCACCGCCAGGCACCCCTCCACCAGCAGCACGCAGTCGAAGCGCGAAAGGTCCAGCGTGAGCGGCTCGCTGCGCGGGTCGCCGCCCTCCTTGGCGTACGCGTCCAGCATCCCCGCCACGTACGGCGACCCCAGCGACAGCTCTCCCACGCGGGCCACGGCGCGCCCCAGCGGCACGCGCGTCGTCATGAGCCGCTCCGCGCGCAGGGTGCGCACCCAGCTCGCCAGCCGCGCGCGGTCGTCCGCGGGCGCCGTCGCGGAGCCGAGCAGCGGGTGGGCCACCAGCGCCCCGGCCGCCATCATCGCGCGCCGCAGCATCTCGCGGCGGCCGATCAGGTCATCATTCATCGTTGTCCCGCTTGGGAAAAGGGCTCAACTGCGCCTCACACAGAGACACAGAGGGTACCGCGAGAACGGCAGAAGGGGTTCTCTGCGGCTTTGTGGTTCCCTCTGTGCCCTCTGTGTGATGCTCTTGTTGTTTATTCGTCGTCCGGGCCGGCGTCGAGCACGGAGCGCAGCAGGTGGTCCAGGTGATCCAGCCGCTCGCGCTCGGAGCGGAGCTCCAGGAGGCGCTGCTGCCACGCGGGATCCACGCGGATCGCCCGCGCAAGCTGGAACGCCGTCTCCTCCTCCGCGTCGATCTCCGGGAATGGCCGCGGATGGCGGACGACCTGCTCCAGCACCTCGTAAAAGAGCTCGATGGAGCGCAGCCGGTGCTCCATCAGCCCGAACTCCGCCGCGTCCTCGTCCGCGTACGGCGCGGCGACGCACTCCCAGTACAGGTGGGGCGACTCGATGCCGTCCTCCACCTCGAACCGCTCTCCGCCGCGCACCAGCACCAGCGAGCGGCCGTCGGGAAGCGGCTGGTAGTTGAGGATCTTTGCCGTGCACCCCACGTGGCCGGGCTCCACGGTGTACGGCCCCGCACAGTCCGGATCGTGGTACAGCAGCCCGAACGTGCGGTCCCCCTCCACGCAGTGCGCCATCATCTGCCGGTAGCGCGGCTCAAAGATGTGCAGCGGCATCGGCCCGCCCGGAAAGAGCACCACCGGCAGCGGAAAGAGAGGAAGGCGGCGCATGCGGGCTCCAGGGTGCTCGTAAGTCTTGCTGCACTCCGCGCGGAGTGCCTCCGCATCCTCAACGAACCGCCGTTCCTCCAACTCCCGGCGATGCGCTCGTGTCGGCTGGGATGAACGGCCACCGGTGCGGCTCCATGATGGGCGGTTCCGCGTCCCCGCACTCCTGGCCGCGCTGCCACTTCACCGTGGGAACCCCCCGCGGGAAGGCGAAGCGGACGAGCTTGCCGCAGTCGCCCACTCCGCGCGACTTCGACAGTACCTCCAGCTCGCGCGTGGCGCGGTCGAATTCGGTGATGCCGTTCACGTACGGAATGGAGTCTTCGGGGGAGCCGCCCTCGTCGCCCCCCGGAAGGCGCAGCGGGGCGGACGCGCGCCCCGGCCCCTGGACGAACACGAGCTTCCCCGGCTGATATGCGCCCGGATAGCACAGCACCTGCACGAGGTAGCGCCCCTCGCCGAGCGTATCCACCTCGATTCCGGCACCCATTTCGGCGGCAGCCGTTGCGCGGCGGCGCTCCTCGCAGTCCTCTCCCCAGCCGAGGATCTCACGCCACCCCGCCCGATCCTCCGTGCCGGGAAGCACCGCAACCTCCGTCGCCGGGGTGGAGCTTTGCGCCGCTCCCGGGGAGCCCTGGGCAGCCTCCTCTCGCTCCGGCGCCTCGGCCGCGCAGGCGGAGAGTGCGGCCAGCGCCGCTGCCAGTACGAGTGCTCGCATGGTCTTGTCCGGAGGTGGGAAGCGGCACGATCGGGAGGCGGCGTTTGCGGCCCGGGTCAGCGTCACAGCCACAAATTATCGACGAGAAACCGCCAGCCGGGCACCGCCGGCTCCGCTTCCGCCGTCTCGCCGCGATGGTAAATGACGGGCGTGTCCGGCTCCGTTGCCCTGTATACGCGAATCACCTCGTCGCGCAGCACGTCCACGTCCCACACTACCTGCGCTCCGGCGGCGAAGTAGTCGGCGCGCTTCGCCATCATCTCGCGCTCGGCCCGCAGTCCGTAATCACCCTGGCTGCGCACTTCCACGGCTAACGCAGGAGGCCCCTGCATGAACCTTCCCTCCGTAGGAGCACCTGTGTACCAGGCTGCGTCTGGACTGAACGACTGCCGGTGCGGAAGGTTGACGACGAACACTGCGCCATCCGTGAGCGCGTACCCACCGCCACGGTTTACTTCGTGGTCGTCGAGGCTCCGGTAGATCCGCCCCGCGGCACGATTGGGCTTGAACCCCGTGCCCCCCCTTAGTACGATCTGACCATTGACGATCTCCGCCTTATCGTCCAGTTCGTAGAGGTCTTCCACCGTCGCCTCGCGCGGAAGCTTCAGAATGTTCATGGGGTCTCCTCAGTCCGCGGCGATGCGCTCGGGCTCCTGCGCTTGCGCGGCCTTCTGCTGCAGGGCGCGCCAGACGCGGGGGGGCGAGAAGGGAAGCGAGTCCATGCGCACGCCGACCGCGTCGTAGATGGCGTTGGCGATGGCGGGGATGGTGGAGTGCAGCGGACCCTCGCCCGCCTCCTTGGCGCCGTATGGGCCCTCGGGGTCGATCGACTCCACGATCAGCGCCGTCATCTCCGGCGTGTCCAGCGAGGTGGGGACGCGGTAGTCCAGGAGCGAGGGCGCGTTGTGCAGCCCCGCGCGCCCGTGGTCCGCGTCCTTGAAGACGTGCTCCTCCATCAGCGCCTCGCCGAAGCCCATGTACGCCGAGCCCTCGATCTGTCCCTCGACGATGGTGGGGTTCAGCGCGCGCCCGCAGTCGTGCGCGATCCAGATCGACTTCACGTCCACGAAGCCCGTCTCCACGTCGACCTCCACCTCCGCCACGTGCGCGGTGAAGGAGTAGGCGGGCGATGCGCCGATGGTGCCGCCGCGGTACTCGCCGTGCACGTCGCGCGGAGTGTTGTAGGAGCCAACTGATCCCAGCGTGCCGTGCTTCGCCTCGGCCAGGTTGAAGGCCTCCACGATGGAGATGTTGCGCCCCGTGTCGCGCGCGTCCATCGCGCGGCCGCCGGCCAGGAGGACGCGCTTGGGCGATACGCCCCACTCCTCGCCCACCGCCTCCTGCACCTGCGCCTTGAGCTTGCGGGCGGCGTCGATGCACGCGTTCCCCAGCATAAAGGTCACGCGCGACGAGTAGCTTCCCAGGTCCACCGGAGTGAAGTCCGTGTCCGAGGGGAGGACGCGCACGTGGTCCAGCGGCACACCCAGCTCCTCGCAGACGATATACGCCACCAGCGAGGTGGAGCCCTGCCCGATGTCCGACGCGCCGCTGAAGACGGCCACCCGCCCCGAGCGGTCCACCTGCAGCTGCACGGCGGACTGCGGCATCCGGTTGGGGTAGATGGGGTAGTTGGTGCCGCTGATGTAGCACGAGCCCGCCACCCCCAGCCCGCGCCCGAAGCCCAGCTTCCCGCGCCGCTCCCTCCACCCGCTTGCCGCCTCCACGGAGTCCAGGCACTCCATGAAGCCATTGGAGGTCACGCGCAGCTCGTTGACCGTCCGCCGGAAGCTCCCCATGAAGTTGCGGCGGCGCAGCTCGATGGGATCGATGCGCAGCCGTTCGGCCAGCTTGTCGAGCGTGACCTCAAAGGCGAAGCGCGGCTGCACGCTGCCGTGGCCGCGCTTGGGGCCGCACGCCGGCTTGTTGGTGAAGACGCGCGTGCTGTCGAAGCGGTACGCCGGGATCTCGTACGGCGCGGCGAGCAGCTGGCCGCTGTAGTACGTCGTCACCAGCCCGAACGACGAGTACGCGCCGCCGTCCAGCAGCGTCTTGGCGTCCACCGCCTTGAGCTTGCCGTCGGCGGTGGCGCCCACGCGGTACTTCATGTGGAAGGGGTGCCGGCCGCGGTGGGCCAGGAACACCTCTTCCCGCGTGTACAGGATCTTGACGGGGCGCCCCGTCTTCATCGCCAGCTTGGCGACGCAGAACTCCAGGTCGAACGGCTCGCTCTTGCCGCCGAAGCCGCCGCCCACGTGCGGCTGCACCACGCGCACCTTGGCGGGGTGCAGCTCCAGCACCTTGGCCAGCTCGCGGTGCAGGTAGTGCGGCACCTGCGTGGACGACCACACCGTCAGCCGCCCGCCGGGCGCGCCGCCCTCCTCCCACTGCCCGATCGCGCAGTGGGGCTCGATGGGGGTGTGCGTGGTTCCCTCGAAGAAGTATTCGCCCTCGATCACCACGTCGCTCTCGGCCAGACCGCGGTCCACCTCGCCGAAGTCCAGCTTGACGATCTTGGAGATGTTGCCGTTGTGGCCCGCCTTCTTGGCATCGTGGATCTGCACGTCGGTGCGGCGCGCGGACTCGAAGGGGTCGAGGATCGCCTCCAGCACTTCGTACTCCACGCGGATGAGGCCCAGCGCGCGGTTGGCCGTGTCCTCGTCCACGGCCGCCACCGCCGCTACCGCGTCGCCGATGTAGCGCACCTTTTCGGTGGCGAGCGCCTGCTCGTCCGGGGTCCACACGATGATGCCGAAGGGGATCGGCATCTCGTCGCCCGTGACCACCGCGTGCACGCCAGGGAGCGCCAGCGCCTCCGACGCGTCGATGCTCACGATGCGGGCATGCGGGTGCGGCGAGCGCAGGATCTTGCCGTGCAGCATCCCCGGGAGCGTCAGGTCGTCCGTGTAGCGAGCGCGGCCGGTGGACTTCTCCAGCCCATCCGTCTTGCGCTGCCGGCTGCCGATGACGTTCAGCGGCGCGGTCTCCTCCCCCTCGTCCACGTCGTCCACCGGCTCGCCGGCGTGCGAGGGGGCGTGGTCGATCACCGGGGTGCCGCGCTCGGCGACCTCGGGCTCGTCCAGCGGAACGCCGCCGCGGGCGCTCTCGAACTCCTGCGCGGCGCCGGGGTTCAGCGGGTCTCTCGGCTCGGTGCTCATCGCGTCGTCTCCTGCATGCGCCCGGCCGCCATCTCCACCGCGTCCAGGATCTTGGTGTAGCCGGTGCACCGGCACAGGTTGCCGGAGAGCGCCTCGCGGATCTCGTCGCGCGTGGGCGCCGTGTTCTCCTCCAGGAGGGCGGCCGCGCTCATCAGGATCCCCGGGGTGCAGAAGCCGCACTGCGCGGCGCCGCACAGGTCGAAGGCGTCCTGCAGCGGGTGCGGCGTCCCCGGCGCCGTGCGGAAGCCGGCCAGCCCCTCCACCGTCCGCACCTCGTGCCCCACCCCCTCGTACACCGGCGTGATGCACGAGAGCGTCGGCACGCCGTCTACCCACACGGTGCACGCGCCGCAGTCGCCCTTGTCGCACCCCTGCTTGCTGCCGGTGAGCCCCACGGCGTAGCGCAGCGCTTCCAGGAGCGTCCAGTGCGTGGGGACGGCCACCTCGTGGACGTCGCCGTTTACGCGTAGGGTGAGCAGGTCCTTCATCGGTGCGCGCGCGGAGTTCAGGGGAGTGGACGGGCCCCGGAATCGTACCCCGTACCCGCTTGAGTGTCAACGTCTTCCGAGCGCCGGACGCGACCTGGAGAACGTGTGCTGAGGAACGAAAAAAGCGTCTCACGCAGAGGCGCGGAGACGCGGAGAGAAAACGGCAGGGGCTCACATGACCTTCGGTTCCCTCCGTGGCCTTTGTGAGCTTCGCTTTTGTCAGCCCGTGCCCAGCAGCTCGTTGAGGACCCGCACCACCTCGTCCAGGTCCACGGGCTTGGGCAGAAAGGTCTGCGCGCCCATCTCGCGCACGGTGTCGGGGATCTGGGGGTCGGTGGTGCCGCTCAGCACGACGACGGGGATGTGCGCGGTCTTCACCGACTGCTTGAGGCGCTTGAGGGCCGTGACCCCCGTGCCGCCGGGCATGTTGATGTCCAGCAGGATCGCGTCCGGGGCCGCGTTCATGGCGAACATCGACACCTGCATGGCGTCCGCGGCCACGACCACGTCCCAGCCCTGGGCACGCAGCCCCGCGCGGAGGATCTGTACGATCAGCGGATCGTCGTCCGCAACCAGAATCTTCATCGTCTCGCCAAGGGGTACCTTCCCCGATAATTTTCCCCGCACGCGGCGGGAGAGCCGAGCACGTTCGTCACCCGCCCCCGCATTGTCAAGCCAGAACGCAGGAATCTATGACCGAAGACCCATTCCGCGCGCAACCGCCGGGAGACCCCGCCGCGCTGGAGCGGCTCCACCGCTGGGGGGGCGACGCGCTCCGCACGCAGATCGTGGAGATGTTCCTGGCCCGCGCTCCTGACCAGATCGCCGCCGCCCTCGCCGCCGCCGAGCGCGGCGACGCGGAGGAGGTGCGCAAGGTCGCCCACACCCTCAAGTCCAGCGCCGGCCAGCTCGGCGCCGTCACCCTGCAGCGCTTCTGCCAGGACGCCGAGCGCCGCGCCGAAGCCGGCGAGGGTTCGTCGCTCGTCCCCCTGGCGCACGCCCTGGCGGCCGAGCTGGAGCGATTCCGCGCGTGGCTGTACGATCCGGAGGGGGGCGGGATGTGAGGGGGAGCACCGCGGTCCGCGCCGCACAGATCCGGTAGGGGCGCTATTTATGGCGCCCGTGTCCGGCGCTGCTCCGCCGCACGCTCCGTGTCATTCGCCCAGCGGCGGCGCGGTGAGACCCAGATCCGGAAACACGAACACCTGCACCCAGCGCCGGAAGAACGGGTCGTCGAACTCGTACGCGGCTCCCACGCGCGCGAGGAGCTCCGCCTCGACGAGCGCTTCGAGGGCGCTGCTGACCGTACTTTTGGGGCCCAGGCCGAACCGCCGCGAGGCGTCCGCGCTCATGGCCTGCAGCCCGGGCTCGGCCGCCAGTGCACGCATCACCTTGGCTTGCGCTGTAGATAGTCCTCGCCACACCGTCTCGCGCAGAGCGGCCTGCTCGCGCACCAGCCGCTCCATCGAGGCCGCCGCGGCTCCATCCGGCGCTTCTCCGGTGCGGCCGTAGTCGTCCCACACGGCGCGCGCCAGCTGGACGACGTCGCGCGTGCGGGGGCCCGCGTACCGTACGATCGCATCCGCTTCGGCGAGCGGGATCCGGACTCCGGTGCGGCCCGAGTGGGCAGCGATCCACGCGGCGAGCTCGTCCGCGGCGATGGGCCCGAACGCGAGCAGGTCCACCTGCTTCCAGAGGGCGCGTCCTTTCTTCGTGACCATCGCTTCGATCTGGTGGCGCTTGGAGCCCGCCAGGACGTAGCCGATCCTGCGGTGGCGCTCGAAGACGTCCTTCAGCGCCCACTCCGCGTCCTCTCCGCCCCACTCGTAGATCCGCTGGAACTCGTCCAGCCCGATCCCGAGGGTGGTGCCGCGCCGCTCGAGAAGTGTGTTGACCGCGTCGAGCGCTTTCGAAAGGAGCCGGTGCTCGGAGCCGCGGTCGCGCGCGCCAAAGCCGAACGCTACGGAGGGCAGGGATCCGGGCTCGGACGATGGCTTGATCTCGACCGTTGCGTTCAGGCTGGCGGCGATCTGTTCCATGGCCTCGCGCCACCCTTTCCCCACCGCTGCACGCACCGCCGCGAGAACCCGCTGCGCCGCGTCCGCTGAGTCTTTGGCCGTGGCAAGCGAGGCGATCGCCACCGGCACACCCTGTTTCCGGGCATCCTCGGCGGCGCGGTCCAGGGCGGACGACTTTCCGAGCCGCCGGTCTCCGTAGACGACGAGCTTGGAACCGGGCTCCGTAAATGCCCGCGTCATCCGCGCGGTCTCCACTTCGCGATCGGCGAAGTGCTGTCCCGATGCGCGGAGACCGATCTCAAAAGGATTGCGCTTCGGTGTAGTGCGATTCGGCATACACTTTCCTGAGTACGACTTTCCCCGGTCCGGAAATTCCCGGACCGGAATTCACCGTACTCTGCCATACGAAGCAATATCACGCATGCTCGGCTCAGATCCGCCCACCCTGACGCCGTACGAAAGCTGAACACCCGCCCCGCACCCCGCCTCCCGCCGCCGTTTTCCGCGCGCCCAGCTCCCGCAGCCGTACAGATCGTAAACGCTCCCCCGGCACCGCGCCCCGCGTGCGGTTACAGGCAACTGCAATCAGCACATCGACTTAGCAAAACGGGCCGGAATGGCGCGGAGATCGCCTTGGGGGAAGCGCCACGAACCACTCCCCCGCAGAAGCGCAGCCCCGCCATGAAGAACATCGCCCTGGTCGAAGACAATCCGGACAACCGCATGCTCGTGCAGGCGCTCCTCGACGGGGAGTACTGCGTGACCGAGTACCCGGACGGCCCCGAGGCGCTGGACGGGATGCGGCGCGCGCACCCGGACCTCGTGCTCCTCGACATCTCCCTTCCCGGGCTGGATGGCGTGGAAGTGCTCCGCATCCTGCGCACGGACGAGGCGCTGCGCGCCCTTCCCGTCATCGCGCTGACGGCGCACGCCATGAGCGGCGACCGCGACCGCTTTCTGGACGCCGGCTTCGACGACTACGTCACCAAGCCCATCATCGACGAGGAGCTCCTCCTGGGAGCGATCAAGCGCCATGTCGCATGAAGTGAACGCGGTACTCGACCCCGCGCGCCTCGCCGAGCTGCACGCCACCGGGCTGCTGGACTCGCCCGCCGAGGAAGCCTTCGACCGCCTCACCCGCCTGGCCGCGCGCCTGCTGGACACGCCGATCGCGCTGGTGTCGCTGGTGGAGGCCGACCGGCAGTTCTTCAAGAGCCAGGTGGGGCTGACCGCGCCGCTCTCGGAGACGCGCGAGACGCCCGTCAGCACCTCGTACTGCCGGCACACGGTGGCGGCTGGGGAGACGCTGGCCATCGACGACGCGCGCATCCACCCACTGACGGCGGCGTACTACGACGCGATCGCGTACCTGGGCGCCCCCCTGCGCACCCACGACGGGCACGTGCTGGGCACGTTGTGCGTGGTGGACCAGCGCCCCCGCGCCTGGACCACCGAGCACGCGGAGACGCTGGAGGCGCTCGCCGCCTCCGTCGTCGCCGAGATCCGGCTGCGGCGCGACCTGCAGGAGCGGCGCGCCGCCGAGCAGGCGCTGGGCCGCCGCAACGGCCTGCTGGAGCTGCTGCGCGCGGTGGCCGACGACGCCAACCAGGCCGCCACCGTGGAGGAGGCGGTCGCGGCGTGCCTGGAGCGGGTCTGCTCGTACACCGGGTGGCCGGTGGGGCACGCATGCTTCGTGGACGGCGCGGGCGGGCTGGTGTCGGGGCACATCTGGCACCTGGACGAGGCGGAGCGCTACGCGTCGTTCCGCCAGGCGTCGGAAGCGGCGCGCTTCGCCGCCGGCGAGGGGCTGCCGGGGCGCGTGCTGGCCACCGGCGAGCCGGCGTGGGGGGTGGACGTGGCCAGCGACCCCGGCTTCATTCGCGCCAGCGCCGCGGCGGAGTGCGGGCTGCACGGCGCATTCGCCTTTCCGGTGCAGGCGCGCGGAAAGGTGGCGGCCGTGCTGGAGTTCTTTACCGAGTCCAGCCGCGAGCCGGACGCCGCGGTGCTGGACGTGATGCGCCACGTGGGCACGCAGATGGGGCGCGTGGCCGAGCGCGCGCACGCCCAGGAAGGGCTGCGACAGAGCGAGGAACGCACCCGCCGCATCGTGGAGTCCGCCCACGACGCCTTCGTGGCGATGGACGCGGAGGGGCGGGTGACGGATTGGAACGCCCGCGCCGAGCAGATCTTCGGGTGGACGCGCGCGGAGGCGTACGGCCGCTCCCTCGCCGAGCTGATCATTCCCCCGGAGCATGGCGCCCGGGTGGAGCGGCTCTTCCGCGAAGACGCGAAGCCCATCGTCAACCAGCGCGTGGAGGTCCCCGCCATCCACCGCGCCGGCTGCACCTTCCCGGTGGAGATGACGGTGACGCCGATCCGCGTGGGCGGGTCACAGATCTACACCGCCTTCCTGCACGACATCAGCGAGCGCAAGCGCGGCCAGGAGGAGCTGCGGCGCAAGGAGGAGTACTTCCGCGCCCTCATCGAGAAGGCTTCGGACCTCATCACCATCCTCGACGTCCAGGGGATGTTCCGCTACGAGAGCCCGGCGGTGTACGAGCTGTTCGGCTACGAGGGCGAGGAGCTGCGGGGGCGCAACGCCTTCGAGCTGATCCACCCCGACGACGTGCAGTCGGTGCTCGCCATCTTCGGCCAGATCCTCAGCCAGCCGGGTACGAGCGGCGAGGTGCCGTTCCGCTTCCTGCACAAGGATGGTTCGTGGCGCTGGCTGGGCGCGCGCGGCACCAACCTGCTGGAGCACCCGGCGGTGGGCGGCGTGGTGGTCAACTCGCGCGACATCACCGCCAGCCGCGCCGCCAAGGAAGCGCTCGGCGAGAGCCAGCGCATGCTCGCCACCCTCATGCGCAACCTTCCCGGGATGGCCTACCGCCGCCGCAACGAGGGCGCGGGGTGGCCGATGGAGTTCGTGAGCGGCGGCGCCACCGCGCTCACCGGCTACACCCCGGCCGATCTGGTGCCGGGCGGAACCGTCTCCTACGCATCGCTGGTGCACCCCGGCGACGCGGAGTACGTGCGCCGCCAGGTGGAGGCGGCGCTGGCCGAGGGGCGTCCGTTCGAGCTGGAGTACCGCATCCTCACCGCGTCGGGCGAGGCGCGCTGGGTGTGGGAGCAGGGGCTGGGCGTGCGCTCGGCCGATGGCGAGCTGGTCGCGCTGGAGGGCTTCATCGCGGACGTCACCGAGCGCAAGCAGGCGGAGGCGGAGCTGGTGCGCGCCAAGGAGAGCGCCGAGGCCGCCAACCGCGCCAAGAGCGAGTTCCTCTCGCAGATGAGCCACGAGCTGCGCACCCCGCTCAATTCGGTGATCGGCTTCACCAACGTGCTGCGCAAGAACAAGCGGGGCGCGCTGGGCGACCAGGAGCTCGGCTTCCTGGACCGCATCGCAAGCAACGGGGTGCACCTGCTGGGGCTGATCAACGACATCCTGGACCTTTCCAAGGTGGAGGCCGGCAAGGTGGAGGTGGAGCTGGCGCCGGTGGCGCTGGACGAGACGGTGAAGTCCATCATGACCGAGCTGCAGGGCGCGGTGCGCGACCGTCCCATCGAGCTGCGCGCGATGGTGCCCACCTCGCTCGCCACGCTGCAGGCGGACCAGGTGAAGCTCAAGCAGGTGCTGATCAACCTGGTGGGGAACGCGCTCAAGTTCACCGAGCGCGGCAGCGTGACGCTGGCGGTGACGACGGACGCGGCGGGGCGGGCGGTGCGCATAGACGTGGCGGACACGGGCGTCGGCATCCCGCGCGACCGGCTGACGGCGATCTTTCAGCCCTTTGAGCAGGCCGAGGTGGGGACGGCGCGCAGGTTCGGGGGCACGGGGCTGGGGCTGGCCATCTCCGCTTCGCTCTGCGAGCTGATGGGCTACCGGCTCCAGGTGCGGAGCGAGGAGGGGGTGGGGTCGGTGTTCAGCGTGATCCTGGCGCCGCACGCCCCGCAGCCCGACTTGGTGCCGTCGCTCGTGGCACCGGCGGTCGCGGTGGCGCACGCCGCCCCCGCCGAGCCGGTGGAGACGTCGTTCCTGGACGAGGGCGCCGCCGACTTCGGCGGGCGGCTGGTGCTGGTGATCGACGACGAGGCCGACTCGCGCATCCTCCTGGCCCATCACACGGAGGAGATGGGGTGCCGCACCGTCACCGCGGCGTCGGGCGAGGAGGGGCTGCGGCTGGCCCGCGAGCTTCGCCCCGACCTCATCACGCTGGACCTGCTGATGCCGGGGATGAACGGCTGGAACACGCTGCGCGAGCTGCAGGCGGACGCGGAGCTGCGCCACATCCCGGTGGTGGTGGTGAGCGTGCTGGCGGAGGAGAGCCGCCGCGACCTGGATGGCGCCGCCGAGCTGGTGGACAAGCCGGTGGGCCGCGGTCCGCTCCTCGCCGCGCTGCGCCGGGCGCTCGCCCGGGGCGTGCAGCGGGCGCTGGTGGTGGATGGTGACCCCGCCGCCCGCACCGCCGCCGCCGACCTGCTGCGCGCCGACGGGGTGGAGGTGCGGATGGCCGCCCACCCCCGCGCCGCCATGCGCATGCTGGACAGCTTCGCCCCGGACCTCGTCCTGCTGGACACCCCCGTGTCGGTGCCGGACGGGCGCGAGCTGATCCGCGCCCTGCACGACCGCTCGCGCCGCGGCGGGGTGGCGCCGCCGGTGGTGGTGGCCGCCATGCACCGCCGCGAGCAGGAGGCGGTGCACGCCGGGGCGGGACTGGACGCCTGCATGGTCCCCGCCGGATAGCGCTTGACGAAACGGCGGTTATGGTGCGATACTCGAAACGACGTCCCGTACGGACGTTCCAACCATTCCCGCCGGGGCCATCCCCCCGGCGGGCTTTCTTTCGGTCTTGCCGCGCCTGCCGCCCATGATCGCCGGGATCGTGCTCGCCGCGGGGCGCTCGCGGCGCATGGGGGAGCCCAAGCCCTTCCTCCGCCTGGGCGGGGTCACCTTTCTGGAGCGCGCCGTCCACGCCCTGCGCGACGGCGGCTGCGATCCGGTGTGGGTGGTCGCCGCCGCCGGCGACGAGCGGGTGGCCGAGGCCGCGTCCGCGCTGGGCGCCCGCGTCGCGCTCAACCCGGACGCGGATTCGGAGCAGCTCGACTCGCTGCGCATCGGCCTGCGCGCGCTCCCCGCGGAGGCAGAGGCGGCGGCGGTGCTCCCGGTGGACATTCCCGAGGCGGATGCCGTGCGCGCGGTGGTGGATGCGTTCCGCGCCACCCGTGCGTCCGTGGTCGTACCCGCGAGGGAGGGGAAGCACGGCCACCCGGTGCTCTTTGCGCGCGCCGCGTGGCCCGAGCTGCTCGATGCGGAGCTGCCAGATGGCGCCCGCACGGTCGTCCACGCCCACGCGCACGACCGGGTGGAGGTCCCCGTGGCCGTGCTCCCTGACGACGTGGACACGCCCGACGACCTGCGCCGCCTGCGCGAGCGGACGCGCACGTGAGTGGACGGCTGGAGGTGGCCGACGCGCTCCACCACGCGCGGCGGGCCGTGGCGGCGGGCCCGCCCGCGGTGAGCGTCGTCGTGCTGGAGTCGTCCGATGGAGGCCCCGCCGCGGGCGAGCGGATGGTGGTGTGGGCGGCCGAACACGCCGGCACCCTGTGCTCCGCCGCGCTGGACGCCATCGCCGTCCAGGCCGCGCGCTCGCGCCTCCCCCCCTCCGCGCCCGCGGGGACGGAGGTGCTGGAGGCGGAGGGGGTGCGCTGCACCGTCTACCTGGAGCCGCACCGCCCGCGGCCGGAGCTGGTGATCGTGGGTGCGGGGCACATCGCGCGGCCGCTGTGCAGGGTGGGGGCGCTGCTGGGCTTTCGCGTGGTGGTGCTGGACGACCGCCCGGAGTTCGCCACCCGCGAGCGCTTTCCCGAGGCCGCCGAGGTCCTGCGCGCCGACTTCGCGGACCCGTTCCGCGGCGTGCCCATCCACGCCGGCACGCACCTGGTGCTGGTGACGCGCGGCCACAAGTACGACTTCGAAGCGCTGCGCGGCCTCCTGCTGGGCCCCGAGGTGCCGGCCTACGTGGGAATGGTGGGAAGCCGCCGCCGCGTGCGCGCCGCGCTGGAGCAGCTCATTCGCGAGGGGATCCCGCACGAGCGCCTCGCCGCCGTCCACGCCCCCATCGGCCTCGACGTCCACGCCGAGACCCCCGAGGAGATCGCCATCTCCATCGCCGCCGAGATGATCCTCGTGCGCCGCGGGGGGACGGGCATTCCGCTGCGGGATCGGGAGCGGGTGGCGGAGCGGTGGGTGGGGAAGGGGCCGCCACTGGACACCGGGGGCTGAAGCCCCCGGCTGGAACCACGGGAAGCTCACTAAAGTGGGCTCGAGAAACGCGAAATTGGACCCGGAGTCCGCGCAGGCGGACTTTGTGCCGTTGTTGCAGCGAGTTCACTCGCCCGGTTGCTTGAGGCCCCGATGTACCAGAGCTGCATCTACTGCTCGGCGGACATGGGCGCCAACCAGGCGCTCGAGAGCTTCCCCATCGGCCGCACGGTCGCGTTCGATGCGGGGAAGGGGCGGCTGTGGGCGGTGTGCGGCAAGTGCGGGCGGTGGAACCTGGCGCCCATCGAGGAGCGCTGGGAGCCGGTGGAGGATGCGGAGCGGCTCTTCCGCGACTGCCGCACGCGGGTGCAGGCCGAGAACGTCGGGCTGGCGAAGCTGCGCGACGGCACGCGGCTGATCCGCGTGGGCGCCGCGCTCCAGGGCGAGCTGGCGGCCTGGCGCTACGGCAGCACGCTGGAGCAGCGGCGAAAGAAGTACGTCGTCGCGACGGGGGCGGTGGCGCTCGGAGTGACGGCGGTGTTCGGCGGACTGGTGTGGGCGGGGATCGGGGGCCTGTTTACCCACACGATACTCGCCTGGCACGGGCAACTTACCCAGCGCGAGCTGCACCGCGCGCCGGCCGAGGCCTCGCCGGACGGCAAGCCGCGCATCATCCGCCGCTGGCACGTGGAGGGAGCGCGGCTGGGCGAGGATGCGTCGGGGGACATCGCCCTCCGCATTCCCGGCATCGGACACGTGGCGCCGAAGTCGATGTTTTCCTCCGATTCGCGCGATGACGAGAGAGATGTGCTGGTGCTCTCCGGCCAGCATGCGCGGCGCGCTCTGGAGCGCTCGATGGTGCGGGTGAACGCAAAGGGCGGCAAGCGCCGCCAGCTCGCCGACGCGGTGGCCCTCATCAAAGCCAACTCGCCGGAGGAGTACATCCGCCAGGCGGCGCGCGGCGGCTGGTACCTGGGCAAGGTGCCGGGAAAGGAAGATCAGCGCCTCAAGACCGTCGGGGCGCTGGCGCTGGAGATGGCGCTGCACGAGGAGCAGGAGCGGCGGGCGCTGCAGGGCGAGCTCTCCATTCTGCAAGCGGCCTGGCGCGACGCCGAGCAGATCGCCGACATCGCGGACCGGCTGGCCATCGCACCCACGCAAACGGAATGACCGAAGACCTGGCGGTGTTCGAAGCGGCGGAAGAGGCGGCGCGCGCGGGGCGGGCGGTGGTGCTGGCGACCATCGTCCATTGCCGCGGCTCCGTTCCGCGCGGCGCGGGGAGCAAGATGCTCGTGGACCCCCAGCGCGGGCTCACCGGCACCGTGGGCGGCGGGTGCGGCGAGGCGCAGGTGATCGAGGCCGCCGCCGTGGTGCTGGAGTCCGGCGCCCCGCGGCTCCTGCGCATCGACCTCACCGAGGACCTCTTCTCGTGGAGCCCCGCCGTGTGCGGCGGCGTGTTCGACGTCTTCATCGAGCGGGTGACCCCCGCGCGGCTGGACCCGGTGGCGGCCGGCGCACCTTGACCAAACCCGCCCCTGCTACATTAGTTTCGCAAATCTGCCCATCCCCCGAAACGCGAAGGACGCGCATGACCGCAGTGCAGAGCCCGCTCCGCCCGGAGCAGGTGGATACCATTCGTACGGAGCTCCTCCGCACGCTCACCAAGCTGGAGCGGAGCCTCAAGATCAGCGGCGAGAGCGCGCGCCCGCGCGACCTGGAGCAGGACACGGTGGGGCGCCTGTCGCGCATCGACGCGCTGCAGACGCAGGGGCTCACCAAGACGCTGGCCGAGCGCGAGCGCGCGCAGCTCTCGCACGTGGTGGACGCGCTGCGCCGCATCGAGGAAGGCACCTACGGCGCGTGCAACGCGTGCGGCGGCGCCATCCCCTTCGAGCGGCTGCTGGTGTTCCCCGAGACGCGCGCCTGCACCACCTGCGCACGCGCGGCCTGACCGATCCCGCTCCACAGATTTCGCGATCCCGCGGTGGCCCCCGATGGCCGCCGCGGTGCCTGCGCGTAAACTGCAACAGCCTCACACAGAGGCCACAGAAGGAACAGAAAGCCACAGAGAAAGCTTTTGCGGTTCTCTCTGTGGCTCTGTGTCTCTGTTAGGAGTTACGCAGTTGGTTGTAAGCAGGTAGCTTACAGCTATGAACGCATCCAAGGTGATTGATAGCCACTACATACAGTTCCTGATCGCCAGTCCGCGCATGGTGAGTGGCACGGAAGCCGCCCG